>JBAYHX010000127.1:0-8328 GCA_041665965.1 Candidatus Latescibacterota bacterium | reverse complement strand
CTGCGAAGCAGCTAACACTGTGGAGCAACAATTTCCCTTGCCCCCTTTGGGGGAAAGGGATTGAGGGTTAGGGGGCTGAAGTAATAAAACTTATCATTTTTCGTTTCCAAAACGACTTTTGCAATTAGCTCTAAAGATACGTGATTTACAGCGTTTTTTTATAACGAGGTATAGTTATTTCACTGCCTCCTCCGGTGAGTGAAATCGTTCCTGACCATTTGTTGAACAATGTCGAATCCACGGTCAGTTCGAGCCGCAAGGAGACAGCATCCTCTGATAATCCCTCTATTTCAGTGGCGAAATCAAAGAGGCACATGCATTTGCACCGGCCTGTGTCAAGCGGTTGGTCGTTTTCCTTTATAACGATATCGCTTCCATCCCTGACCGCTGAAATGGAGTGTGCGCCGCAGCAGTTCAGGCTCACCCGTTTGTTGAGCAGAGAAAGTGTGCGGGTTTCCTTGTCGTAGCTCCACACGAGCTTCTCCGTGGAGCTTGTATCAGGGTCTGCTGCAGTTTTGGAAGCTGAGGTAAAACCCCCGCATTCACTCACCCGCGAATTCTTGTTTGCAAATTCGTTCCGATCGTTCACCGTGTCATCGGAGGAGCAGGAAAAGAACAGGATTGGAAGAATGATAGAAATTATTGAGGATACGTTCATGATAGGCTCCTTTCTGAAACGCATACACGCTGTCATAATGTCTGAAATATGATGATTCGGAAAAAAAGTCAGAGTGAATTATATTTTCAGAAGAGCAAGATGATATTATATGATATATTGTATACTTTTTTCAATAAAATAAATTAAAGAATCTTCTTATGTCTTGATAAATATTTCCCGAATTCTTTTTTATCGGATCACTAAATATATCACCCGATTTTCCGGACACAATAAAAAAATGTTGTCCATTTATGCCGTAA
Organism: Candidatus Latescibacterota bacterium; assembly: GCA_041665965.1. Lineage (GTDB taxonomy): Bacteria > Latescibacterota > Latescibacteria > Latescibacterales > Latescibacteraceae > JAUYCD01. The sequence goes on along the minus strand of JBAYHX010000127.1, from coordinate 7,410 downwards.
GAATTAGAAAAACCCGGCTTGCTTAATTTCGGTATTTTTTTTATATAGCTCAATCCTTCAGATTTGATATTTCATCCTTTTTAAAACGGGAGAATGACAATGATTCGATTCATGAAACGGATACTCGCCGGGTTCCCGTGCGCCGTCCTCTTTCCCGCTGTTTTTTTGCTGCCGCAAACAACGTATTCACAGGAACCGAACCAGCGCCTGCTCTTTTACCTTTCGGGTGACAGCGGAAGGGGTGACGGTTTCACCGCCGACTACGCTCAGGGCGACCCGGAGCCGGCCTATCTCAACGAGTACACGCTCATCGCTGACGGCGCCAAAGGGAAAGCGTTCAGCGGCCCCCATTCGGAAGAAAAGCTCATGGCGTACCTTGCGCCGGGGAATATCTACGCCGAGCGGGGAACGATCTCGTTCTTCTGGCGGTCGCGCGACCCGGTGGGGAAAATGCCGTTCAAAATATTCTATGTATCCTACTGCGATCATTCAAGCCTTGACATGACATGGGCGAGAGTTGACTATAACGGCTCGGGATTCGATGCCTTTGTCACCGACGCCAACATGGCGCGCATCAGGGTTTCCTATACGCCTCCCGTTTTTCCCGCGCCGGAGAAATGGACTCATTTCGCCTTTTCATGGGATGAAACCACTGGGGTGCGTCTCTATATCGACGGCAAACTCGCGGCAAGGAAGGACACAACCGCTGTATTCTACGCCGGTCTCGGGCTGTTCACCCCCCACGGGAGATTCTCCAATCCGGGCACAGTGACCTCCAACTGCGGCCATCTCCGCGGCGGAGATATTGATGAGATATCCATCTACGACCGGATGCTTTCCGATGAGAATATTGTACTTTTGGCAAAAGGGACAATCCCCGGAAACACGCCCCCTCTTGTCCGCAGTGTTGACGATCCCGTTTTCCGGAGCGAATGGTGGTTCCGGTATGGCTGGAATCGTACGGGAGATATTCCGTTCCGTCTGACCGAAAAAAATTATGCCGTGCAAAAGGTCGAGATCCATGACGCCTATGATCAGAAGAAATGGGGATGGCACAGCAACGATGGCATCCGTGAGACAGTCTGGCCGGATGCTTATAATCGCTCCAGCCTTCCGGGACGATCCGATTATTTCATAGAACCCGACTGGTACTGCTATTCCACTTCCGGCAAATCGATCACCTATGCCATCCCCGATGAACCCTGGAACTATTTCGAGATCACCGGAGCCGCTTACGGCACGGCGACGAGGATTTTGCCCGGTGTCGAGAGCAAGAAAACCGGTGAAGAAAATTTGTTAACCCGTCCACGGGGTCAGGAGCGCACATTCCATTATTTTGACCGGGCATATCAGGGCGGTAAGGTACGGTATGATAACGAGGTGCGGGAAACTCCGCTTGCAGAATTTATGGTCTATAATGTTACCCCCGGCACAGAGCCGGAAGGTACGCTCAAGCTCAGCTATACCCTGACCGGGCAGGCGGAACCGTCCTATTATCCATGCCTGACAGAGTTGAGAGACTATATTGCAAAGCGCTTTCTGCCCGATGAGCGCCAGATCATGGTCGCTCTCCCGAATAATGCCCCATCACGGCCTGTAAAATCTGCCGTTTCGAATCCGCTCCCGCTTGTTCATGTCCTTATTCCTTCCGGATTCCGTGACGAAGGCCCCCGTACCAATGCAGGCGCTTATGCCGGATATCATTACGAGCTCGATAATATGTACGACGGCCTCGACGGCATCGCCATCGATCTCCCGGCGATGAATGTCAAACCGACTCATGGCGAATACTTTCCCCTGAATATCCAGATAAAAGACCCGCTCTGGCCGAACAGGAGCATGATCGATTTCTCTTTCTCCGTGAAACCGCATGAAGCGAAAACCATCTGGCTGGATACCCGTGACCGTCTGATTCCGAGCGGGCGGAGCCTCTACCTTGTCATCGCCGGAGCGGGGGCCGATTTCGGGCCGTCGGTTCTGGAAGGAACGAAACTGCGGCTGGTATTCAAAAAACGTCAGGATGCCGCGAAAGAGCAGGAAATCGACCGTTTCACCCAGGTACGTGATATTGTTGCGGCAAGTATCAGCGAAACATATCCCCAGAGGAAGAAGCTGGAATGGTATGAGCGGTTCAGCAGGGATATCACCGATCTTTTCCGGGTGAATCCCGACCATCTGCCCGGAAGATATTACTGGAGTTCGTATACGGGCGAACAGGGCTGGCCGTCGTTCGAACAGCCGAAAGCTCCGTCAGGGGTGCCTCTCTGGGCGTTCCGTCAGGTCACGATTCTCAAACAGTGGCGGTATTTTCTGAACTGGTGGATAGACAACCGTCAGATAGAAAACGGCGAGTTCGGAGGGGGGCTTTCCGATGACGGCGATTTTGCCAACTGTATTCCCGCTCTTCCCCTGATGGGCGTCGATACCGAAAAATTCACCGATTCCATGCACAGACTGATGGATGCCTACTATAACAACGGAATGTTTACCAACGGCCTTAATACAATTCTTACCGACGCCCTCCATGTATCCGAGGAGGGGACGAACGTTCAGCCCGAATTGATGCTCCTCGAATACGGAGACCCGAAAATAGTCGAACGCATGATGGAGACCTCGGCTCGGTACCCGGATGTAACCAAAGTGAACAAGGCCGGGCACCGTCATTTTCCTTCGAGGTTCTATTCATCGACTTTTCAGGCGACCGAGAATCCCTGGTGCTGGTCGTCGCCCTATGCATTCACCGTTCTACATCCGGGGATGGCTCTGGTGGAATTCAACGGAAATCCGGCAACCCAAAATTTAATCCGGGAAGTTACCGACGGTTACCTTGCCCATGCAAAGAAGGATGAGAGCGGCCGCGTAACTATCCCTCAGGAAATCAATTTCATCACCGATGAGGGAAGGCTTTTCTCTCCCGGTTCTGTCAGCGAACTTTTCGAAGTGATGCATCGGTGGACAGGAGATGAAAAATATCTCGAGCCTCTTGGCGGACCGCGCCAGAACCGAACCAGCCGTTGGACGATAAACAAAGAGAGCCTTGCGAATTCGTATGCCGGCGCCATCCGATACAACGCCCAGCGAATGTATATTGCGACAGAAGGTCTCCCCTGGGATGACGGCCCCTATATAACCTACGGCGGCATTGTCGAAAACCGTCTCGGAGGCGCGCCGATCAACCGTGGAAATCAGTTCCCGCACCATGCGGTAAGCTGGAAGTTCGAAAAACCTGATGACCCGGAAAAAGTGGCGATTCTTGTCCCCGAACCGTCGCAGACTTCTCTGAAAGTCATCGTTTACAATCTTTCTGATGCCCCGGTGAATGGAACCATGACCGGCTGGGATGTCGCTCCGGGAACCTGGGATGTGACATATGGTATCGATGAAAACGGCGATGACAGTGCCGATATGGTGTTGAAAAAACGTACAGCAGCTTTCGAACGGACAGGCGAGATTACCTTCACATTTCCTTCAAAGAAAACCCTGATAATTGAGATGGAACTGAAAGGGAAAGGAACTCCTTACTGGGAAAGGCCCGATCTCGGTATCGGCAGAGATGATGTGCATATCGAAGGCGGAAGGCTCACGGTCACCGTGCACAGTCTCGGGTCGGTGGATGCGCCTGCATGTACTGTGGCGGTGGTGGATCCATCCGGCAGCCGGATTTCAACGTCTGAACTATCGGCGCTCAAAGCCCCTCTCGACCTGAAACCGAAAAAGAGTGAGGTGGTTTTTTCCATTGCTCAAGGTACTCAGATGAAAGGATGCCGTATTGTTGTTGATCCGGAGGGGAAAGTTAACGAGATTACAAAAGGAAATAATTCGGTGATTATTCAATAAGCGGATGATTTTTCTTCTCTCTCTGCTGCATGTTATTCCTTGACATTACGGCGAATATATGACATTTTATAGAAGTTGCAATGATGAAGGAATTGTGTGCTTTTTATTAAAAAATAGTGACTTACAGTTTATGAGCAAAAAGTAACCTCCGGGATTTTTATTATCGATGCAACCGCTGGAACGAACACTGGTCTATTAAAAAGAACAGGGAACATATTTCAGGGTTGCGCATATAAAGCAGGGCAAAGTTTTACACATCAATTTTGAATAATAAAAGGTCGTGCTAGACGGGGAGACAGCGGTGCCCTGTAACCCGCAAACCGCTACAGCGGGGTTGAATTCCCAAACGAGGCCTTAGATTCTCTTTAGTTGAACTTCAGGACGGGATGTTGAAAGCCGGGACCCGCGCAACGGAGCGTTTCTGAACCCCGTCAGGATCGGAAGATAGCAGCGGCAGGAAATCGTTGCCGTGTGCCGCGGGGCATCTTGGCTGGAGTTTTGTCCTCCAGGGATCTTTAGGGAGTCGGGTCGAGGATGGGTGCACGGCCTGTATTTTTTATCCGTTGGAAACGAATTTAACGAGAGATACAGTAAAAATGTCATATATCGTCACCGCACGGAAATGGCGGCCGCAGTTCTTCCGCGATGTCATTGGCCAGAAACACGTCACCGAAACTCTGAAAAACGCCATCAAGAATGATCATATCGGTCATGCGTATCTTTTCAGCGGCCCGCGGGGCGTCGGAAAAACCACGGTGGCGCGTATATTTGCCAAAGCCCTCAACTGTGAAAAAGGGCTGGCGGAAGAACCCTGCAACGAATGTCCGACATGCTTGAGCATTCAATCGGGAGCTTCCCTTGACATCCAGGAAATGGATGGAGCATCCAATAATTCGGTTGACGATGCGCGCGATTTGATTTCCAATGTTGGCTACCACAGTCGCAGCCGCTATAAGATGTATATCATCGATGAAGTGCATATGCTCACAACGCCGGCTTTCAACGCTCTTTTAAAAACCCTTGAAGAACCTCCTCCCGGGGTGATCTTTGTGTTTGCCACTACCGAGCCGCAAAAGATTCCGGCGACTATTCTTTCACGATGCCAGCGGTTCGATTTTCACCGTCTCTCGGTTCAGGATATTGCCGGAAAACTGAAAAAAATTGCTGAAACGGACAATATCGTCGCTGACGATTCCGCTCTGACCCTGATCGCCCGAAGGGCTTCCGGAGCAATGCGCGATGGTGAAAGCATTCTGGAACAGCTCAAGGCTTCACGCGGGGAGCGTATCACTGTCGCGGATGTGAACGAGATTCTCGGACTGGCCGACCGAGAGGTGTTTTTCGGTATAATTGACCGTTGCCATGAGGGGAATACCCAGGGAGCGCTCGAACTTTTCACCGCTTACCATGAACAGGGCGGAGATTTGAAAGAATTTGTCGAGGGGCTGCTTGGTCATCTTCGGGATATCCTTTATGCCAAGTTCAAGGGCGGTATCGACCAGATCCCGCTTTCCGACGATATGAAAGAGCGCATCCATACCCAGTCCGAATGGTTTGAACAGGGCGATATAATACGTATGATCAATATGGTGACCGATGCCGAATCTTCTCTCGGGTATGCGATAATTCCTGTGCTTCGTATAGAGGTAGCTCTTGCCCGTATGGCAACGATGGAAACTACGGTTGAGTTGAAAACTCTGTTCGAAATGCTCGGAGGTGAATCGGTTTTACCGGAAACATCGATACCCCGTTCGCAGCCGGTGAATGTATCAAAACCGGTAAAAACGGCCGGTGCGAGTGCGGATGCTCCACCTGCACCGAAAAAGAAAAGTGATTCTGATGAATCGAAGGCGGTCGAGGATAATAAGCATGATCTTCCCGGTATATCACCTGATATCGATTCCATTTCCGCTTCCTGGAAGGACATCACCGATCGTGTCGGTATCCAGAAGCCATCCCTGGGGTCTCTTCTTGTCGGCGGAGTTCCGGAGAGCTTTGAAAAAGGGAAGCTTTCCGTACGGTTCGATTCAGGGCAGGAATTCCAGATGAAAACCTGCGTGGAACATTCAGCCGATATCGATGAAATAATAGGCACGGTTCTGGGGATGAAAGTTTCGATGCATTTTTTTCTCAGCAGGACGGGCGCCGGGAAAAAAAAGAATAATGAAATCGACGATCTCATTTCACGGGAACCGATAATCGGAGATATTCTGGAGCGTTTCGACGGTGAAATCAGCGACTCATGGAGGTGATACTATGGTAAAAGGTTTTGGAGATATGGTCAAGCAGGCGCAGAGGCTTCAGAAGCAAATGGCCGAACTGCAGGAAGATTTGAGTAAAAAAACAGTTGAAGGTTCTGCCGGCGGGGGAATGGTCAAAATAATTGCAAACGGACGGCAGGAAATCCTTTCCATAAAAATCGATCCCGAAGTAGTTGATCCCGAAGATATCGAACTTCTGGAGGATCTTATTGTCGCTGCTATCGCCAACGCCCGTGAGAACTCGCAGGCTATGATGGAAGCCGAGATGGGAAAATTGATGCCCGGAGGCATCGGAGGTCTGGGAATCCCGGGTCTGGGATAAGAATAAACTCATATACCTGAAATATATACAATTTCTTTGTTTTTTTTAAACTCATCCCCTGACCCCCTCTCTATGCTGTAGAGGAGGAAATGCAAGGCATGCAATGAGTTATATCCTCTCGTGTTCGCAGGGCCCCCAGTTTTTACGAAGAAAAAGATGGGGGGCTTGGAGACCAAGAGGTGAGTTTAGAATCACATAGCTGAAGTATATTATTACTTTTCTTTGAGGAATTACTATAATGCAGGAAAAAGGTGTATTCGATACACTGGTAGACAGGCTGGCCGAATTGCCCGGCATTGGTAAAAAAACCGCCCAAAGGCTGGCGTTCCATATAATGAAAATGGACCGCGATTCGGCGCTTCGGCTCTCGCGGGCGGTGGAGGATGTTAAAAACAAAGTCACGCACTGTTCGGTCTGTTATAATCTGACAGAGATAGATCCCTGCGTTATCTGTTCCGATCCAAAGAGAGATCGGTCGGTCATTTGCGCGGTGGAAAATCCATCAGATGTAAACGCCCTCGAAAAGGCGGGGATTTTCCGCGGGGTATACCATGTGCTCGGAGGGGCGCTTTCTCCCCTCGATAATATCGGGCCGGACGATATCCGTATCCGTGAGCTGGCGGAGAGGATGGACGGCACGGTTACCGAGGTCATCATGGCAACGAATCCCACAGTCGAAGGCGAAGCCACTGCTGACTTTATCGCGGGGCATCTGGCAAAATACGGAGCGCGGGTCTCACGGATTGCACGGGGGCTTCCTGTCGGCGGAGACCTGGAACTGGCAGACAAAGTTACTCTGGCCCGCTCCCTTGAAGGCCGGCTGGATATTAAATAACAGCACCACAAATGGAATGAACATGCAAAATAAGATAATCACCATTCCCAATATGCTGACGACATTACGTATCGTGCTTGTTCCTGTCTACCTGTGGTTTTTTTCGCGCTGTACCTGGGATATGGCGATTCTCGCGCTCGTTGTGTTCATTGGAG
>JBAYHX010000126.1:0-8329 GCA_041665965.1 Candidatus Latescibacterota bacterium | reverse complement strand
GCACGGAAGATTCCTCCGGATTTTCCGGCTGTATTTTCTACGACATGCCCTATTATGCGCCGGAAGACGGATGGGTGACCCTGTCACGGCATATTCTGGGGGACGGCATGGATTCTCGGGAAGCGGAAAAGGTAATGGGAGAAATCATCGACACCGCTTTTGTGTATTTCAGGCTGGACGAGAGAATTCCCCCGGACGATTATGTCGTGGAAACCATGATTACGGCAATCCGGGAAAGTGTCGCGTGGGCAAAAAACAAGGCTGACTTTCAATCGCTCGTGAACATAAAGAATCTGACGGTCAATGGGAAGCCTGTCCCCGTTATTTCAGAAATCGAGGAGCTTTTCGGTGATTCGATGCGGTTGAGAACCCTTCTTACACCGTTTCGCGACCGCTTTCTCCACGGTGATTTCTTTCCGGAGAACATCCTGTACAACACCCGAACCGGGAAGTGGATACTCCTTGACCCGGTGAGCGTCCGGGGAGTACACCGCGGCGATTTTATTCTCGACCTCAATAAAATGGGGGACTGGCTTTCGGGAGAACTTCCGGCGCTGCGGATGGGCAGGTTCAGTGTCGAACTCAGGGGAAACAAAGCCGGTCTGACCGTGTATCCCTGTTCCGGCGAACTGGAGAACCTTCACCGTCTTCGGCTTTCCGAATGGTACCGTGAGCGCCTTGCCGATTCGTCCTCCGCTCCTCTTTTTTCGGAAGAAACCGGATGGGAGAGAAGATGGATATTCATCAAGGCCTTCTATTCTTTCTGCATGGTGCCGCTGGCGGACAGGACTCAGTCTGTCGCACGCTATCTTCTGGGGCTGTCATGCATGGCGGAGTTTATGGAAAAGGTCAAAGAATTTTAACTTTTTTTTAAGGCATATTACCTATGACGATATCAAATTCGGTTTCGCTCAAAGATCATTTCAAGACGTTAACTTTTGCCGCCCGTGAGAGCGGAAAAATCATCAGGGATCATTTCGGAAAACAGAAAGATATAATGTTCAAGGGGCGCATCAATCCGGTGACCAATGTGGATCTACTCTCCGAAGAGACCATAATCGAAATTATTAAAAGCCGGTATCCCGATCATGATATCATCACGGAAGAATCGCAGATTGAGCTTGCCGGTTCACCGTACCGTTGGATAATCGATCCCCTTGACGGCACAGTGAATTATTCGCATGACTATCCGGTCTGTGCCGTTTCGATAGCGCTGGAAATAAACGGTACGATAGAAATGGGTGTTGTATTTAACCCGATCCGCGGAGAATTCTTTCATGCGGTGAGAGGGCAGGGTGCATATTTGAATGACCAGCCCATTCGTGTATCGAATGTCGATACGCTCGAAAAAAGCCTCCTTGCAACCGGCTTCCCTTATGATATAAGAGAACGGCGCAATAACAACCTTGCCCAGTTCAATCACCTGATGATGGAAGCCGAGGGAATACGGCGCGACGGTTCCGCGGCATTGAACCTTGCCTGCACAGCGATGGGGAGGATCGAAGGATATTGGGAAATCACCATCTCACCCTGGGACATTGCAGCCGGCATACTTCTTGTAAAGGAAGCGGGAGGAGAGGTGACCGATCTCGAAAACCGGAATCTTTCGATTTATAAAAATCAGATAGTCGCTACCAACGGTTTAATACACAGTGAACTCATGGAAGAATTACAGAAAGTTCAGGTTTCAGAGAAGGATGGATGAAAGCGAAGTAAATAAAGACTGTTTTTATCTATGAGAGTTCTGTAATATAAAAAAACAGGGATTCTTTCTCATGAATCCCTGTTTGTGTAGGAATGGTAGTATTCTATAATAAATATATGCAGCTAAAATATTCCTTCATCATTTAAAAATATCTTTTGGAATTCTTTCCGGCATTACCTGCGGCCCGCGCCAGTCAGCAGGCACATCATTGCAAGAGACCATTGCCCCTTTCTTTTCCATGTGAGAGTAGAAACCGGTGAGGAATGTGGTGGTTTTTCCAATGATATGTTCAAATGTCTGAGGCTGCTTTCCTGTTTCTATCATTCTCTCAAAATCCAGCATGGTAGGCACGAAAAGGTTTCGATAACGGGTAAAAACATCACCTTCATTGTCATTGTTTTCGAAAACACGGCCGGTATTGGTAGAAATCTCCACCCATCCGTTCGTATCGGCTTCTGTGGACATGCGGATTGCCACAGAATAATCCGAATTTTTGCCATCACCTTTCACAAGCCAGTTCATCATGGCGCCCTTGTCGCCCCATTCCCACCATTTGTCAGCGATCAGGTTCGCCGCTATGACATTCGGCTTGAGAATCGTATAGAGATTATAGATGCTGTGCACACCGTGAGCGGCGTATTCATCGCAAGGCTCAAATGCCATCGCGCCGGTGACATGTCCGCCCTTGTCGAGAAGCATTTGAACACGGTGACGGGCGCGGATGGTTTCCAGCATTGTCTCATCCGATGACGGCACCAGAATCGGGGCGTTGTGCTCTTTCGCACGGTTGACCATCTCATTCATTTCGTTGAGAGAAAGCGCAAACGGACGGTTGATGAGCGATGGCATTCCCGCTTCGAGGTAAGGTTTGGAAAGCTGCGGCCACCAGCCGGTGGCGTAGTAATCGGAAAGAATGACACCGTCTACTTTACCGACCATGTCATAGTAGTTTTTCGCGACCTTTACGTCATATTTTTTCGCAAAAACTTCAGCTGCCTTGGGATCGGGATCCCAGACCGTGGTCATGACCATCCCGGTCTGACGGGGCCAGAATATTCCATTTTTTTCGGAAAGAGGCGGATTGAGGAATATTCCCCAGATATCTTCGATGTGGGAATAATAACCGCAGGTAATGATGCCGACTTCCATAAGTTCGGCAGAAGCGGGTGATTTCCTTTTGTATTTCGGTCTTTCACCGGATGCTTTTGCGGAGCCTGCACCAAAAAAAACTCCTCCTGCAAGCGCTCCCTGAGCGAGAAATCTACGCCGTGAAGATTTTCCCATTTAAATTTCCTCCCATGTAATACAATATGCGGAATGCGGAAAAAAAGATGACGGAATATGTTTACTCCTTCATCTCGGTAAATTTTACTTTTTGAAAATACCTTCATCAACGAATCCCGGTTTCAGTATCGGAGGGCCCCAATCTGCAGGAACAGAACCGACAACAACCGGATTGCCGCCGCGTTCGTAGAAAGAGTAGGAAGCAGCAAGGTATATCTCGAATTTCTTCCGAACATCATCAAGAGGCTGGTATGTCTTTCCGGAAAGCGTTCTCTGAATATCGATGACCTGCGGGGCAAAGCGGTAGAAATAGTTTGTATTGCCCGGCATGCTGGCTACTTCAGTCCCTTCGGTTCCGATGATTGTGATGTAAAAAACATAGGGTCCCGGAGCAGAATACATTCCGCAGAGAAACGCGGGCTGTTTTTCTGTTTTTGGATATTGGTATGTTTCTTGAAGGTAGCTGAATTTCATAGGGTCTTCGGTGAGAATGGACACCTTCTCGACGTTGTATCCGAGAATTTTAGTCATCATATGCTGAATATGGAAATGAGGGAAATCACCCCCGGCACAGGTTGCAGTTACTGCTTTAATAATCCCGAGCTTTTTTACTCTTTCTTTGAGAGCGTCAGCTTCGTTGTAATGCTCGTATGTGGCAGTTGCAATGAACGGGGCATTATATTTCGCAGCCGTGTCAAGCATCTCATTCATGTCTTTGAGACGGTTTGACCATGGACGGCTCACAGAACACGGCATACCGGCTTCGAGGTACGGACGGAATAGTTTGTGCTGCCAGGGAACTTCATAAAGCCCTCCGGTAGCGACTCCATCCACTTTGCCTACCATTCCATCGTAGGTTTTTACAACTTCTCCGCCCCATTTATCAGCAAAAGCCTGTGCTTTTTTGGGGTCTACATCCCATATATGGGTGATTTCCATATTGAGCATCGGCGAGGCATAACTGCCTTTGGAGGTTAAAAAATCCGCCCAGAGCGGCCAGAAAGAATAATCTCCGACACAGAGCGCCCCAATACGGAGTTTTCTCTCAGATTTCGGGGTTTGAGCAGCAGCCGGTTTTACTGATGCTGCAATCACAGTTGCAGCAGACGCCGCTGCGGCTTTGGTAATAAATGAACGTCTCGTAGTGGTATCCTTCATAGATTACCCCTTTCGAAAATAAAATAATGAGAAAACTGCGCTTCGTAAAAAGAGCGGACTATCAGTTTTATTTTTTCTTGAATATCGCCTCGTCGACCCAGCCCGGTTTATAGAGCGGAGCCTGCCAGTCCACAGGTACCTGACCGACAGAGACCGGAGCGCCGTTGCGCTCTTTCAGCGAATAGTACGCAGTGAGGAAAATCTCGGTCTTTTTTCGTACCTCATCGAGAGGCTGCCAGCTCTTTTTCGATTCGAACGTCCGCTGCATATCGATAACCTGAGGGGCGAACCGGTAAAGGAGGCTGTCCCGCCATTCGGGGCTTCGTACCATCTTTGCCGAAAGCGTATTATCCCTTCCGATGATATCGACAGAGAAAGAATCCTGGTTTGATACGGCCTGAAGCGAGCAGATAAAAGGTTTCTGGCCTTCGCCGCCTTTGTAGACGAAAGTTTCCTGAAGGTAATTGTTGCCGACTTCCTTATCGGTGATAACAGAAACTTTATCGACATCGTATCCGAGGATTCTCATCAGCATGAACTGGGTGTGGAAATGAATCGGGAAATCAGACGAATTACAGGTTGCCTGTACGCACTGGATGGGGCCGACGCTTTTCAGCCTGCTTTTGAGCGCCGGAGCTTCATGATAATGCTCATGTTTGGCGGTGGCGATGATTGCGCTGTTGTTTTTTGCCGCGAGATTGAGCAGTTCGTCCAGATCGCGGAGGCGGTAGGCAAACGGACGGCTCAGGTACACCGGAATTCCGGCTTCCACATACGGCCGTGCAAGCAGATGCTGCCAGGGGACTTCGTAAAATCCGCCAAAAATAACTCCATCCACTTTGCCGACCATATCATCATAATTCTTTACAGCGGCTGCCCCCATACGGTCTGCAAATTTCTGAGATTCTGCGGGATTCACATCCCATACATGGGTGATATCCATATTCAGGAACGGAGTACCGAACGTTCCTCCCTTGCTTATTGTGGGTTTTTCAGGATCGATGATGTCCGACCAGCAGAATGGAGTAAATGAATATTCGCCCACACATGCTGCGCCGATACGAAGCCGTCGGGGCGCTTTTTCCTGTGAATGGGCAGCGCCGGAAACTGCAGCAGCAACCGCTCCTGCGGCAGCGGTTTTTATGAAAACTCTCCGGCTGGCTCCTTGCTCATTTTCCGTATTTTCAAATGGCATTATTGTTCCTCGCAAGTCTTAAAGCAAAAACACTAAGACGCACAAGAAAGTTTTAACTGTCCTATCTTATTCCTTTGCGTCTCAGTGTCTCTGCGTGAAAAAATATCTTATTTTTTATCTCTAAAATTCTTCGAGGTATTCTTTACTTTAATGTTACATCCCATACCCTGGAGAATTTATCTTTGCCGTCCGGCCCTTCAACATACAGAACAACAATTTTGTAGCCGCCTTCGGCATACTGGTGGACAGGGTTCTGTTCTGTAGATGTTGTGCCGTCGCCGAAATCCCATTTCCATGAAGTCACTTTACCGTAAGTTAGGTCTTTGAAAGACACCAGTCTGCGATCCATGTCAACGACTGTAAATGTCCAGTTAACTTCAAGGGGCTTATGGAACTGTTTTCCCAGAGGCATAAGACGGAAAGCTACGAGAGCGCTGGCGTCGCCATACATCGTGGTCTTGTGGGAAAGGTTATTGAAACCGGTATAATCGCCCTCTTTGATATTATCGGCGTCATAATCGAGCACCGACCAGGAAAGTCCGATAATTGAATTCTCTTTCAGTTTGGACTCAACTATTCCTTTGGTAATATCATACGGTGCGTAATCGAAAGGAGTGATCCAGAATTCAAGAACGAGTTTTCCGCCCTCGCCGTTTTTGAAATTGTAGCTGTATGCATGATTTGCCCATGGCATATCCTTTGTATACTGCTGGCTGCCCCACTCCATACACCAGTCTTTCCCTTTGGCGGGAGTAAATATATGGTAATTCTGAGCCATGACTCCCTGGAAGAGGTACCCGTCCCAGAAATTCATTTTCATGTCAGTGCGCATTTCGGGAATCACCGGACCGCCCGAAAGGTCGCCGTCAACTACAATTTCAAAAATATCGTTGACCAGGCCATTGGTGTCGAATTTCCAGAAATTATCATATGCTTCGTAAAGGAAATAAAGACGGTTCAAACCCTTGACCCACCCGACACGGACTTTGCAGTTAAAATTTTTCGGGTCGATATTTGTTCCATGATTTTTCACTGTGTCCGAAAGCTGATCGGAACCAACGACATATTCATCCCCGACAATTTTCCAGTCGTCGGTTTTGCCGTCAATAGTAGGTATCATGTCTGAAGGGAACTGGAAAATCTTGTATTCCACTCCAGGACGCTCAAGAGCCTGAACAGGGAAGATGGAAACTGAGAAAAGCAAAACAGCAGCGAAAAACAAACGGTACATAAAGTGTGCTCCTTTCGATAATTGATAAGATGTAAGCATGAATTTTGAAGCAAAATAATGAAATACAGTGGTAAGTACAATAAAAATTAAACGGTCACAATCCCAATCAGAGGGATATAATTCGGTTTGAAAAACATAAATAAAAAAAACGAATTCAAAAATGAATAAAAAGGTACAAAATATTTAAAAAGGACGGCGATTTATCACTTGCCCGATACTATTGAAATCCATATTTTCTAATCAATTGCTTTTGTCCGATTCGTTGTTTTTAATTTTTATAATATCTTAATATCTTATAACGCAAGATAAGTCAGGGGAAAAATGGAATCAAAAGAGGAAAGAGAAACAGCGGCGGGGAAAGTAACGGCACAATCCCCAAAAGAATGGAAAAAAATATTTAATCACCCGGACATTGAAGTCTACTGGCCAAGCAAAGTTACCGTTGTTGGATTTCTTATCGCCTGGTGCATAGTCGCCCTTATTATCACTGGAACAATGATTTTAGCGAGAATCGGGTCATAATTTCTCCGGACAGGTAAAAGCTCTTTTGGAAAGGTAAGCCATGCTTGGTATTCAACTTCTGGATATTGTTGTTATCGTTCTATATTTCGTAATCATTTCGGCAATCGGATGGTGGAGCGCGCGTAAAATAAAGAATACCGGTGATTTTTTTCTGGGTGGAAGAAAATTTGGCAGCTTTCTCACTGCAATGCTGAGTTTCGGAACGGGCACGCATGCCGATCAGGCGGTAGGTGTTGTTTCCATGAGTTACCGTGTGGGACTTTCCGGTATATGGTATGAATGGATGTGGCTTCTCGTAAATCCTTTCTATTGGGTTATGGCCCCCATCCTGCGGCGTCTCCGGGTGGTGAACGGATCGGATTATTTCAAAGTCCGCTATAACCAGAGCCTTGCTTCGCTCTATGCATTTGTGGCGATTGTTATCCTTATGCTCAATATCGGAACCATGGTGCTTGGTTCCAGCCGGATCATCGAGGGATTAACAGGCGGCGGAATCAATTTTATAACTTCAGTGGGAATTATCACCATTCTCTTTGTATTCTACGGTTTGGCCGGCGGCATGGTCGCTGCGGCTCTCAATGATGTTGTTCAGGGATTTCTCACCATTGTCTTCTCATTTATCATGCTGCCATTCGCCATTTCGAAGATCGGCGGATTCTCCGCGCTTCACGAAAAGGTAAGCGCGGGCGCTTCGTACGACTTCTTCAGTCTTGTAGCGCCCACCGGCATTACTTTTTTCTGGATATTTATGATTGTGATCAATGGCATGGTAAACTGGGCTGTCCAGCCTCACACCATACCATCAAGCACAGCAAACCGTACCGAGATGGATGCCCGTGTTGGTGTAACCTATGGTAATTTTGTAAAACGTTTCTGTACTATTGCATGGGCTTTTACCGGTATAGCAGCGATCTCGCTCGTTCCCAATCTTCAGAATCCCGACAACGCGTTCGGCGAAATGGCCAGACTCCTTCTGCCTGTTGGGCTTGTAGGCCTTCTCATTGCTTCGCTTCTCGCCACAATCCAGTCTACCGGAGTGGTTCTTATGATCAGCGGTTCGAGCATTTTCGTACGAAATTTTTATGCGGTATATTTCAAAAAGCATTCGGAACAACACTACCTTTTAGCAGGACGGGTTGTTTCGTTCGTAATCGTTTTAGGCAGCCTTATATTCGCCCTTCTCCTGCCGGGAGTCATCAAGGCGCTGGAGCTTTTCATGCAAATTCCTGCTCTT
>JBAYHX010000125.1:0-8375 GCA_041665965.1 Candidatus Latescibacterota bacterium | reverse complement strand
GACGAATTTGAAAATCCTTTAAAATAAGATCCCTCTGTCCTTCGGACATCCCCCTTTTTAAGGGGGACAAAATACCTTGAACAGTAACGAATTAACCCCCTTCGATAAGGGGGTCGCCGCCTTAGCGGCGGGGGGATTTTGTCTTTAAGAGTAGATAATTATATGTCATGCTTTTGATAAAATATAAAATGGGGGATTGCCACTCGACACGTTTCATGGAGAGGAAAACTTCTTATTACTTTATGGTTGCAAGTAAGCAGAGAAACTTATGCTTATGTCCGAAGATATAAAACTTACTTGTCTTTGAAATATGTCGCACCTACTTTTCGGCGAACTTTCTGCATCGTACGGGAGGCATGGTAACGAGCTTTCTCAGCGCCTTCGAGGAGGATTTTACGGACACGGGGTTTATCATTCAT
Organism: Candidatus Latescibacterota bacterium; assembly: GCA_041665965.1. GTDB lineage: Bacteria > Latescibacterota > Latescibacteria > Latescibacterales > Latescibacteraceae > JAUYCD01. The sequence continues at coordinate 7,956 of JBAYHX010000125.1, read as the reverse complement.
GAGATCGGAATGCTTTTCACGATACGGAGCGAAGTAATTCCATATACGGTCAACCAGCTCTTTTTTGACTTCCCCATACCCGAGACCACCGTTGCGGTAGCGTTCAGCCATGGTTTCCGCTTCTTCTGGAGTAACGAACAGCTGGTAGAGAGTAAAGAGTGTGTCGTTTTCCGGATCTTTGGGCGCTTCCACAGGCATGGAATCCGTTACAATGGACATAACACGCTTTTTCAGCTCATTTCGGTCGGAGAATATATTTATGGTGTTCCCGTAGGACTTACTCATTTTCTGGCCGTCCAGACCGGGGATTACCGCCATATTGTCATCTATTTCCGGTTCGGGGATCACAAAGGTTTCGCCGTAGGTATTGTTGAATTTAATAGCTATGTCACGGGTAATTTCCAGATGCTGTTTCTGATCCTTACCCACTGGAACACGGTCCGATTGATAGATGAGAATATCTGACGCCATGAGCACGGGATAAAGGAATAATCCCGAATTGGGAGCGATTCCCCTCGCTACCTTATCCTTGTAGGAATGGCTTCGCTCAAGCAACCCCACCGGAGTCATGTTGGAAAGGTACCAGGTCAGCTCGGAAACTTCAGGGACATCGGACTGCACCCAGAAAATCGCCTTTTCAGGATCGAGACCGAGAGCGAGAAAATTGATAGCCGCTTCAATGGTGCCATTGGCCAGAACCTTACCCTCGAATACCGAAGTCATTGCGTGCATATTGGCAATAAAGGCAAAAAGCTCTGATGATTCCTGATACATGATCATCTTTTTCATCATGCCGAAATAATTTCCGAGGTGCAGATCACCCGAGGGCTGTATTCCCGAAAGTATTCTCATTCCTTAATTCTCCGCTTCTCAGTCTGCAAAAAATCCGATCTCTTAAAGGTTTGTGAAAAACACTTTTTTAAATGAAATCCCCGCTTCTTCTAAACTCACCTCTTGGCCTCCTCTCTATACTAGAGAGGAGATAACTCATTGCAAGCCTTATAGTTCCCCATCTATGGCATAGAGAGGGGGTAAGGGGGTGAGTTTCGGCGGGAAAGAAAACAACAAGCATTTAGACTTTTTCACAAGTGTTTTAAAGATTTAATTATACACAATACGACCGTCACTATTCAAGTATAATTTATTTTCCCACATATCTGCCGGTTTCGACAAATGGAGATCATTTTTACTCTATGTTCATGGCCTTTATACCCTATAAAGTATATTAGCTTTTTGAAGGGATAATAATTTGTTATCACATAAAAAATATGATACATGATAGCGTATCTTGTTGTTTCTGATTTTTTTACTTGACATATTCCACAATTGATATTACTTTAAACTTCATAGAATGAATTATTTACGGTATTCTGAATTCTTGTTGTGAAGTGAAGCTTTTCGATGGAGTTTACTTTTCTGCTCTTGGGTTTTAATTATTTTTTATTTATTGGGTAACGTGATAGGCTTTTTAAGTATAGAAATCTGAAGTAAGGAGGAGTATATGACCACTACTAAAAAAGATCTGGCATTGGAAGTCGCGAAAGAAACAGGATGTAAAAAAAGTCTGGCCTCCCAGATGGTCGACAGCGTTTTCAATGCAATGCGGGAAAGCCTTATAAAAGGCGACAGAATCGAAATTCGCGGATTCGGCGTTTTCCAGGTAAAAGATACACGCCCCAAGCCGGCAGCACGTAATCCCCGTACCGGCGATGTCATTTATGTTCCGGAACGTCGCAAAACTCATTTCAAACCGGGAAAACTTTTGAAGGAAGCTCTTCACAAACCAAGAACCACTCCTTCAAAAAAAGCCTGAAAAGGAAACTGAGAATTTAGAAATTCCACATCAACTTCTTTCAGACATCATCGCTTTCCCTATAGCAATGTGACATTATAAAAGGGGATGGATTATCCATCCCCTTTCTCGTGCCGGAAATTGAAAACCGCTTCCTGCTTTATTTTATGGTATTATCACCTCATTATTCCGAAGAGTGATCTCGGTAAGTTTTCTGTCCGGGTCGATAACAACATGGTACCCGCCCGTTTTTTTCCCTTCGGGAATCTTCAATGTCACCTGCGTGGTTTTTGGCTTAAGATCAAGCGGAGCTTTGAGTTCCGGGATCGCTGCCGTTGCGACCTGCGTTCCTCCGGCGTCACGGAGAACGATATCAGCCTGAAGCGCATCCGCTGAACCGATGTTGTGCACGGTCACCACAATATTACCGCCATTGACTTTAATATCATCCTCGCTTATACCAAGATCGGGACGTTCCCAATAAGGAGTTCCTTTGCTGACCAGTTTCATCTGAATGACTGTGGTAACACCGGGGTCGAAAGTAAAGTCCAGCGTTCCGGTGCGCTCGAATTTCACAGTTCGTTTTTCTACTGCGGTTTCAGGTATATCATCGCCGTTGGTGTCTTTTCCGATAGTCACTTCCCATGTTCCGGGCGCGATATCCCATCCTGTCATAGAGGCGAATACCTTCTCACGTTTCAGATTGTACGCAAGGACAGTGAATTCATCTGTTTTGGCCTTTGGAATGAGTATCCCGACACTTTCTCCATTGGCCGGTTCTTTGAATTTCCAGCTCACCACATGTCCCGGATAGAACGTTTGCCGCCATTCGGCGATTCCGCCGAGACGAGCCCGCTGAAGTTCGGTAGAGGTCACTGTCACCCGGTCTATCCACCACTGCCCTTCGGTATTCAGGTACATCCTCTGAGCGGAATCCGCGATCTGGTCGGCGTAGAGTTCCTCCAGATACTGTTTGTTTCCGGTCATCTGCCAGACCACATGACGGTTGAATTCGTCCCCTGAATGTGGACTGGTTCCGGCGGCTATCTGTTTGCCCCAGGTCTCCCGTTTATCGAGAATATCAAGCATATTGCCGTTGATGGCGCTCATCACCCCCGGACCGGCATCAAGGAATGGCAGAAGATACTTTTCATCTCCTGTCCACCGGTATGCAGCCCAGAAAAGATGCAGAGCAACGTAGCTTGACGGCATCGAGTCCTTATCATCCGTGAAATGAATGCAGGAAGGGATTATCCAGTTTCCATTGGCGTCTTTCTTACGGTGCGCAAGGAGGCCGTCGGCAATTTCCAGAAGGAGTTTCTTGGCCTCCGGATTGCCGTTATACTCCACCAGCACCATCCCGGAATGGAGGACGCCGTAGGACAGCGGGAACTGATAGTTCCACACGCCCTCTTCGGCCATTTTCGTTGCGCCGTAGAAATTCGAGCGGAAATGACGGTGACCGACCGGATTGATGCCGGTGACACGTTCATATGCCTTCGATGTTTCCATGAGCCTTTCAACTATTTTGGGATTCGCATAGGAGAGGTTCATATCCTGCGGAAGCACCTGAAGACCATCCTCGTAAACATGAAGTTCGTCGGTCTGAATAGTTATAAAACCGTTGGTGAACAGCCCCTGGTCATAGTATGCTTCCATGAGCTTGCGAATGGAGCGGGTTATCTTGTCCGTATCGACTCCCATGTGGGCAAGGCCGACAAACTGATGGGTCATGTCGCCGTCATCGGAAAGCCCGCCTCCGAATTCGCCGTTTTCTATCTGACGGTTATCGATCCACCAGTTGACAAAATGACGGACCAGTTTCAGATCCTCGACCTGCCGAAACGCCCAGAGGGGAACTCCTGCCGGAGGTTCGGATTGTTTGAAATCAGGCAGACGCTGTTCCCCGTTTTTATAGTTCCAGTAGACCCGTGCCAGTTGGTGATGGGGATTTACCCGGAAGAGATCGGTAATTTCACGGTCGAACTTCTCGAATATCCGCAGTTTCCGTGAGTTGGCTCCCGACTCGCACAAGTTTGAAATCGTATCTCGAAGCTGGGTGAACCTGTCGGTCTCCTGCTCTTTTACCGCCTCGTTATAATCTTTGAAGACAAGACGGATCTGAGTCCCTTCCAGGACATCGGGGCCGAAATCCTGTCCCGCGCCCGCAATGGTCAGGTAAAGCGGGTAACCGTTGGGAAGAACCTTGTCCCGGGTATTCATGAAAAGTGTCCTCGCTTCCCCCGGTTTAACCGAGAAGGTGAAATCAAAGAGGTCGCGGTCAGGCCAAATCGGGTCTTTGATGCGAATATTGAGCGGGAAATACTCCCCGTGGGTAGGTTTTACTTTCAGAGCCGGCAGATCGATGGAAATGCCGTCCAGGCCGCCGTGCATGTTTTCCCAGGTATAGGATGAGAGCCAGCTCGCGCCTTTGTACCATCCGAGAAAAGTCACCGGGTTCTCTTTCCCCCTGAATTCGTAGGGAATGAGGATATGGACGAGAGGAAGCATGATCCCGCGCGGGGCTTTAAGCGGTGTAACCCGTGCTCTGGAAGGAAGGGCTACCATAGTGCATCGTTCATCGGGCAGGAAACGTCCATTGATGTAATCTACAAGCGAGGCGAGGGTGGCATTATTCGGTTCCGCATTTGCATTGAGACGGTACGAAAGGGTGGTGATCCCTTTCGGTTCTCTTCCCGGAGCCACATTGTATACCATGAATTCCCCGATAGCCATTTCACGCACATCATTGGTGAACGTGATCTTTCCTCCCTGATATGTTTCCGGGAGGCGGTTTGACGTCCGTTCCTGATCCTGGGGCCGGGTGAAAAGAAATGACTCCTTATCCTTTTGCGTTTCAAGGTCATTCTGCCAGGCTGCCGCTTTCCCGTAAGCCGCCCCGGAGATCTCGATATGATTCCACGGCTCGTCATTCATGGTGAAGGTGATCGATTTCCCGGAAAGCGAATAGCAGTTCCAGTCCGGCTGTATCATGTAGTCGTTATGTCCCGGCAGCTTTGAGCGGTTGAACAGTGAAGGCCATACTGTCTCACGGATGCCGTCGTTGCCTTTCCACCACCACTGCTTGTAATCGAACGCTTCTTTCACTTCCACTGTGCGGACTGTCGTCTCGTACGCGGGAAGAGGAGCAGGCACATCGCCGGGACGGTTCCAGCCATACCGGCGCCACCACTCCGCGCGGACAGCGGGGTCTTCGAGGCTGCGCGCTATCGGTTTCAGACCGGCTGTGGGCTGCCCTTTAGCCAGCCGGGCGATCTGTTCATCCGGGAGCATACGGTCATAGATGCGGTATTCATCATAATCTCCGCCTCTCATGAAGTTGCCTTCGCTTCCCACATAGGTGGGGCCTACTCCCCGCGCTCCTGTACCCCACTGGTCAATCCCCGCAAAGAGCACACAGGTGGTGTCCTTCTTCGCTACCAACTTGCCGTCCAGATAGAGACGAACACCTTTCGTCTCGTCCCAGGACAGCGCAATATGGTACCATTTTCTAGCCTCGAAAAGGGTCTGCGCCGCATAATGCGCCCGCACCCTTGCCATATTCATGTCGGTCACAAAAGCATCGATTCCGCCCTCGCCGTTATAGTCGATGCGCATCCAGTTGCACTGAATATCCGAGCCGTCGATGAATCCTCCCTGAACGATATGAAACGGCGTTTTCCCCACCGGGTCGCGCGGCCGCCAGAAAAAAGAAAATGTTCCCCGCTCGGCATACATATTCCCCGGGCTTTCATAAGCGAAAAGCTGGGTAAAATTCGGATTGGAGAACGCCGACCCCTTTGCGCCGTCCTTGACGATGGCTATGTCGTTGAGCATGGTGGGTTCGGGATTGCCTTTCGCGAAATCGGCGGTGAATCCGTTATCGGCGGAAAGATAGAACAGAAGACCGGTTTCCTCGGGCGTTTTTGCCGCGAATGCCGAAGAAATGGTAAAAATCAGGAAGAAAAGAGGCAGGAACCCCAAAAAACGGCTTCTTATTGCAGAAAGCACCGGATGCATGGCAGAATGTCCTCCCCGCCAAAAAAAGTGAATGAGAAATTATCGAAAATTGTTTCAAATTATATAGTACATTCAGAGGGAAAAGGCAAGGGAAAGGCAAGGACGAAAGATGAAAGATAAAGGATGAAAAATATTTCTCGCAGAGACGCAGAGAAAAAAATCAAGAACCTTCCGTATAAGTTTAAGATAAGATTTAACGTTCTTTAGTATGTTCATAACATATAAAGTACCACATGGTGGCAAAGAGATTTTTACCTGTCAGCAGTATTATCGCATGTTATATTTTTCAAATCCTGTTAATCTTGTTAATCCTGAGCTAAAATTTTTCCTCTTTCTTTGCGACCTTTGCGAGAGATATTCTCTATTTCAGTTTCATTTCAGTTCCAGAAATGTTACCGGATGATCATAGAAATACCACGGCTGACGGGTGTCGCCGACACAGGTACGTTTGATCTCGAAAAGTTTCCCGTCCGGGCCGGTATAATCGTAGCCGTGATTGTCGAACACGATGGGCATACCGTTATATCCGCCCAAAAGAAGCTGGGCATGCTCCCAGGATACCTGGAGAGTGACAAACGGTTCATGGGCGAGGATTCTCCGGTGTTTTTCCTCTTTGGACATGGCAACCGGAAGCACTTCCTCGCAGGTGCCGAAATGGGTGAACAGTTCGCCCTGACAGGGCAGCCGGAACCCGAAACAGGCAAAGATGTCACGGTAGGTCGTCTCATGGCTTCTTCCCATCCATGCGCCGGTCCAGTCGTAGGGATTGTCGAGGAGTTTGAACGCGGTCTCCACGGTGTTCCTCCGGGTGTACGGGAGATACCCGGCATGGGTATCGGAATCTTTGGCAAGCCAGGCTGTTTCGGCTTCGAACCGGCCGCTGGTTATCCTGAGCGGAACGAGGATGGCGCGTGCGCTGCTTTTCCGGGCGAGCGGAACACGGTCGCCCATGCGAAGCCAGCCGGAAATGAACCGGCATTTCTCATCGGTATAATACGGCACCCTGTCTCCGGTACAGACCGCAAAATTTGCAGGTTCGGTGTATTTCTCAATGGCTGCCCGGCTTCCGAATGCAATATCTTCGGCATTCACCCAGCCGTATCCCTCATCCGACAAAACGAAGAAAAACGAGCCGGAATTCGAGATATGGAGCACCGATACCGGTCTGCCGATGCGGAGAATTCCCAGGTTCCACATATCCCAGTTACGGATGGTCTTGTTCTCCTTGAGACCCACCTGGAGAGGATACTGCGAGGGAACGATGCGGATGCGCGAATGGCGGACAGTGATTCCATCCAGAATTTCTATCTTTTCCGGGATACGGCCGAGCGCCATCTCACGTTCGAAAGCATCGATTTCCTCCGGGCTGTATACCACGGCGTACATGTTCCCGAACTGCATGCTCCGGAGATAGGCGGTTTCCCGGCAGATGGTCTCACGGATCGCGGAAAAAATTTCAGCCTGTGTCATCCGGTGCGGATCGGGCACAGAAAGGAGGCGCCCCGGACGTTCGAGCGGTTTCTTGCGGGCATCGAGGGGATAGAGAATCTCTTTACGCTCCGGATTTATGCCGTCGAAAGGATCGGGAACGCCCATCTTCTTTTCGAAACGCTCGTTCATGGCCATGATCCGGTCGAGAGGCAGAATGATCTCGTCGGGATTCTGCATTTTCGAAATCCAGTATGAGGCGGTGCGCATCTCCGGGAGTGTTCCTTCGAGCACATCGGGCGCGCGGTTGTAAAGAGTCTCCGAAAGAACGGGGGCTTCGGACATGCCCCGCTCTCCCGATGCGATTGAAGAAAGCAGCGTCATAAAGCCGCATATAAGGACGGGAACAAAGGAGCGTTTCATTCAGACCTCCCAAAGAGATTCGGTTTCCTAAAAATAATAAAAAAAAGAGAATAATAGAATACTATTAGACATGATTTACAAGATTTACAAGATAAAATATATTTTTTTAAAAGCTTTGTTAAAGTCGAAATGTATGATGTTTTTTATTCTGCAAGAACTCACCCCGTGATCCCCTCTCTGTCTTGTCCTGAAATAAGTTTACAGAAAAAGGGACAAGGAGAGAAGGATGAAAGAGGGGAAACGCAGAGGATATACAGAAGCATTCAAGATACAGATAGTAAAGGAAATGGAGG
>JBAYHX010000124.1:0-8393 GCA_041665965.1 Candidatus Latescibacterota bacterium | reverse complement strand
TGCGCTCCAGGCTCTTCATCCAAAGGGCAGGGAAATAGGTCTGAATGCAGGCGCAAATGTAATTATGCCCATTATCACCCCGGTCAAATATCGTGAGTCGTACCTTCTCTACGAGGGGAAGCCCTGCATCGATGATTCGGCAGAGGTGTGCCGTGATTGTCTTCAGGCAAGAATTCACTCCGTTGGCCGTGAGATCGCTTGGGATGAATGGGGGGATCCGCTTCATTTTCAATCACGACAAAAAGGTAAACTATGAAGAAAAATAGCGCAGCTCACAGGTTAAATACCGGTCCCGGCGAACTGGTCACCCGTGACAACATCTGTATCTGTGGAAGGATGAATGCCGGGAAATCAACCCTGATGAATCTCATAACCGGTCAGGAAACCTCGATTGTGGATAGCACACCGGGCACCACCGCTGATGTCAAATCCACTGTCATGGAGATACATGATTTCGGGCCGGTAAAGCTGTTCGATACGGCAGGCCTGGACGAAACCACCACGCTCGGCCAGAAGAAGCAGGAGAAATCCATTATCGCGTTAAAAGAATCCGATCTGGTGATTCTTGTGGTTGAACCTGCTCAAACCGTTCAATCGGGAAACATGCTGATCGAAAAAAGAATTCTCCGGCTGGCGAAAGAATATGGAAAGCAGGCAGTCGTTATTTTCAACACGCTTCATGGAAACTTCATCCAGGAAACCGCCCTCCAACCTTTAATTCCCGAACTCTTCCAGCATGGCGACCTTCCCTGGCTGAGCGTCGACCTCACCGATAGTCTCTCAAAGAAGAGAATCCTTGATTTTATCAAGGTACAGTACCGGCGCAGTGATAAAAAAGTGGATTTGCTGCCTTTTCTGGGGACAAGCGGATTTGTGGCGCTCAATATTCCCATGGATGAGGAAACGCCGGAAGGAAGGCTTCTGAGGCCGCAGAATGTGGTGCTCGATTATATCTTACGGCATTATCTGCCTTTTGCCGGGTATCGGATGAACCTCACCAATGGAAGAAATCAAGATCCCACCCTCCACGATGCGGAAAAGGAAAATTATCGGAGATTTCTCCGTGAACTGCAGGGGGATGATGTCGGCCTGCAGCTCGTTATTACCGATTCGCAGGCCATCGATCTTATCGATCCCTGGACACCGGAGGATATCCCTGTCACCACCTTTTCGATTATCATGGCGCACCACCAGAGCTGCGGCGGCCTTCGAACCCTTGTTCAGGGTCTTTCTGTCATGGAAACCCTTTCGAGCAACGACAGGGTGCTTATCGCCGAGCTTTGCAATCATGACCGTAAAGCGGAGGATATCGGCACGAAGCAGATACCCCGCCTTCTGAACAAGAGGTATGGCAATATTGTTGTGGATTTTGCCGAAGGCCGGGTGTTTCCCTCCGAGCATGAACTCGATGCCTATAAGCTCATCATACAATGCGGCGGGTGTATGGTTGACCAGCAGAAATACAGCGCCCGTATCGAGGATGCCGATCGGTATGGAATCCCGATCACCAATTACGGGCTTATTCTTTCCTGGCTGAATAATCCGAAAACGCTGGAACGGGTCCTTCAGCCCTGGGGCATCAGTCTGAAATAAAGCAAGTTATCCTTTGAAAGCATGTTCCAGAAATAACTTCTCGTCTTCCGCGCTAAAGAAAACAAAAATGACTTTTTGAATTGACGCGTTATTTTCAATGAAATCCTTGACAGTCGACGATGCAATGGCTGCGGCTTTTATTTTTGGGAAATGGTAAACGCCGGTGGAAACCGCCGGAAATGCAACGGTGCAGCACCCGTGATCAACAGCCTCACGGAGCGAATTCCAATAGCAGTCCGCAAGATATTTTTCCTCTCCGTGGGTCCCTCCATACCAGACAGGGCCGACAGTATGAATCACAAATCTGGCGGGGAGATTTCCGGCGGTTGTGGCAACCGCCTGCCCGACAGGAAGGCCGTCGGGGTATTTCCCTTTGCGAAGAGCCATGCACTCTTCGAGGATTTTCTGCCCGCCCGCACGGTGAATCGCTCCATCGACGCCTCCGCCTCCCATAAGGCCTGAATTGGCGGCATTGACAATGGCGTCAGCTTTTTCAGAGGTAATATCTCCGGTTTTCACCAGAACCCTTCCGCCCAGAAATTCATTCATGGCATCTCCAATCCGAGTGAAGTAGTCAGGCATCGCAATAACTTCTCAGAGAAAACGTTTGCTCAGGGTTAAATTTGCTGATATATTTGAAACTTACGTGGATATTAACACATAAAACAAGGTTTTTATTTTATGTATGCTTCTTCCGGGTATGGTTATGGTTTGCCTAAAGCAGTAAAGTATTTGCTTATTTCCAATGTGGCCGTTTTTATTGTCACCTCAGTGCTGCCTGTGGTGTTCGGTGTTTACTTCCCTTTTAACCGTCTCTTCGGTTTGATACCCGATTATATAACCCACCATTTCATGATCTGGCAGTTTTTTACCTACATGTATCTGCATGGAGGTCTTGCGCATATCGGATTCAACCTTTTTGCCCTCTGGATGTTCGGAACCGAGCTCGAATATAACTGGGGCGCCCGCGACTTTTTCAAATTCTACACGGTCTGCGGGATTGGCGGCGGAGTCCTGGTCTGGCTGGTTTCTTTCACCAGTTTCGGGGATCCCTATATTTCGACCATCGGCGCTTCAGGGGCGATCTTCGGGCTTCTGGTGGCGTATGGTCTTATGTGGCCGGACAGGCTTATTCTTCTTTTCGGGATTCTGCCGATGAAAGCCCTCCATTTCGTGATTATTTTCGCTGCAATTGATCTTTACTATGCTGTTACCGGCACCGGAGGAAATGTCGCTTATTTTGCGCATATCGGCGGGGGGCTTACCGGTTTCATCTATCTCAAGTACGGCTGGCGGATCATGATACAGTTCGAAAACTTGTCCCGAAGACTGAAGAGGAGAAAATTCACGGTCATAGATGGCGGGAAGGGTAGATCGAATTCACATGATGAGCTGTATAAGGACATGGATGACGAGGTAAACCGTATTCTCGATAAAATATCCAAAAGCGGGATCGAGAGTCTGGACGACCGGGAACGGCGCATTCTGGAGAGGGCTTCAAAACGAGGCGGGAAAATGTAAATACTTTCCGGCTTTTGCCAGTGTTTTCCTGTTTCTCGGGGCAATATCAACGATATTAAATGGGCTGTCTTTCGCCGATCCGCTAGTTCAATCCGAAATATGCCAGAACAGCGGTAATGGAAAGAAGGGAAATGATTTGTAATTTTCCCGGTTTTTTACCGAGAACGACCCGATGAGTATTTTTCGAGAAACAGCTCCCTGTATCGGTTGTACGCTGTAAAGACTCCGAGATTATATCCGAACGTGTATTCCCGCAATTCCGGGCATAAAGAACAACTCCGGAAGAATCAAGACATCTGGCATATACGTGAAGTGTAATATCCCTGCTGAACTCATGGTTTCTTTTCTGGAGTGTTACCGATGCTTCATGGATAAAAATAACCAGGCGATAATGAGCGGCAGCAGGGTCGTCGGTTATCGAAAATCCCTGACCTGAAAGAATGGCTTCGGTGAGGATGTTCAGTTTTTCTTCGGGAATGATATCTCCGTCAAAGGAAAGTGAGACCGGGTTGCCTTTGACATCTGCGTGATAAGCGGTAATACTGCGGACACATTCGGAGTATAAGGACTCAAGGATATCATAGTCCGTTCGTACCGGAGCCTCGGCGGGAACGATTCCCGGCACTGTCCGGAGTAAGAACAAAAAGTATAGGGCAACTGAAACTAATCGTATTTTCATTTTGAAGAAAATAAGGTGTATTTGCAGGATTTCCAAAGGAAAAAGAGCCAAAGAAAGTTCGGCGTCTGATGGTTTTCACTATATTTATTATCATAGCCGTTTTGATCGCGGTCATTTTCTCGGCAATTCTCCTGCCCATGAAACTTTATTTCTCGGCTTCCGGCGGGAGTGATGCGGAGGCCGCTCTTTCAGCAAGAATCATGCTCTTTAACGGATTGGTTGGCGGCGGATTCAAATTCGAAAATAAATCCCTTCGAATAACATTCTTTCTCGGTTCGTTACAGGTTGTGAGTTTTAAAGCTGCTGCCGCAATCAGAAAAATCCGTAAGCGAAAAAAGAAGGAAGATGCCGCACAAAAACAGGATTCACTGCATGAAAAGGAAAAAGAAGAGGGAGTAAAATCCCAATCCATATCATTTTCGGAGCGTATCGCGGGCTGGCAGTTAAAGGTGGTGAAATATAAGAAATATTACGCCATTTTCATTCAGGCGATCCGGAGTATTATACGGATCGACTACTGCCGGATACGGCTTGCTCTCTGTTTTGAAGACCCGGCGCTGACTGGGAAAGTGGCGGGTTTGATTTTTACAATAAATTCACTTTTGCCGAAAACATGCAGCATTCAGCCGGAATGGGACTTCTCAAAGAGATTCTTTCATGGGAAGGTTGCACTCAAACTGACGTTCAGACAATACCTTTTCTGGTGGTATCTGGTAAAACTGTACTATATCATTAGAAAGAAATCAGAGGATACTGTGGCGTTCAAAGGCTACACCCTCAAAACGCAGGAGGCATGATGGATGTTACAGAGGTAGTAAAAGTGATCATGGAGCAGATCAAGGAAACCGTGCGGGCGCAAACAGTAGTAGGAGCTCCGGTTCAATGTGAGGATTCGGTTATTATTCCGGTGTCAAAGGTTACTTTTGGATTTGGCGTTGGAGGCGGTGCAAATGAATCAGCCCAAAAAGGATCCGGTATGGGAACGGGTGTGGGTGTGTCGATGGAACCTCTCGCTTTTATCGTTGTTTCCAGGGGGAAAGCACAGCTTCTCCCGGTAAAAGGCCGTGAGGAAGCAATAAACCATATTCTGGATCTGGTTCCTTCGGTTCTGGAAATGATCACCAGCATGGTTTCAAAGAATAAAGATGAAAAGTGCTGATAGCACGGTGTTAAAGTGTAAAGTTTTTCCGGCAACTGAGCTTGTCGAAGTTGGCGTTGAGTCTTTAAGGGAGTAGACGTTTTTCCGGCAACTGAGCTTGTCGAAGCCGTCGCTGGGTGTATTGGAATGGATTTTTAACAACTGTCAGGATTCCTATCATGAAACGTGTGGCATTTCAAGGAGAACTTGGGGCATACAGCGAGGTTGCTGCCAGCGAGTATTTCAACCGTGATGTAATTGTGATTCCCAAACCTTCATTTTCGAAGGTTTTCGATGCGGTAAGCGATGGTGAAACAGAGTACGGGATCATCCCTATAGAGAATTCTCTTACCGGAAGTATTCACGAAAATTATGACCTCCTTCTGGAACATGATCTTGTTATCACCGGGGAGATCAAACTCCGTATCGTTCATAACCTTCTGGTCAACTCCGGAACGAAACTGGAGGATATCAAAAGAGTGTATTCCCATCCGCAGGCTTTTTTTCAATGCAAGGATTTTCTCGCGCGGCTGGAAGGAATTGAACTGATAAGTATCTATGATACTGCGGGGTCAGCCCTCCGAATCCGTGAAACCGGTTCGAAAAATGAGGCGTCCATAGCGAGCGAACAGGCGGCTCTCGATTATGGTCTGGAAATTTTAAGATCGGGAATAGAGTCCAACCACCTCAATTTTACGCGATTTTTGATTCTTTCAAAATCGCTCGATGACGAGACGGATAATTCCAAAACTTCGATTGTTTTCAGCTCAAAAAATATTCCCGGGGCGCTGTACAAAAGCCTCAGTGTTTTTGCCCTGAGGGATATCGATCTTTTCAAAATCGAATCACGGCCAATACCGGGAACACCCTGGGAATATATGTTCTACCTCGATTTTAATGGCGACATACGGCAGGATGTTATCAAGCGCGCCATCAATCATCTGGAAGAGATCGCCAGCTTCCTCAAGGTTCTGGGTTCCTACCGTAAAGGCGAGGAAGTCATCGGCCGTATCCAGGAAAGGCATGATTAAGACCGCATGGAGAACATCCTTGTCATCCGTTTCAGCTCGCTCGGAGATGTGGTGATGGCCTCCGCGATAGTAGAAGCCCTCTGTATCAAATTTCCCGGATCATCTCTCACCGTGCTGACCAAAACAGCGTATGCGCCTGTTTTTGAGGGCGATACCAGGATCGAACGCGTGGTCAGTGTCACCGGCGGGGAGACGCCCTTTCAAATCGTCCGTATGCTCGAAAGCCATTACGACGCCGTTTTCGATCTTCATGGCGTCCTGCGGAGCAGGATAGTGGTCGGGCTTCTGAAATCCCCGCTCAAACGTATGGTTCGTAAACACTCCCTGAGCCGCCGTCTTATGGTCTGTTCGCGGAATCTCTACCGTAGGAAGTTCGATGCCCTTGGAAGCTATTTCGAAACACTCAGGCCGCTGGGAATCGATTCACGGATTCTTCCCCGTTTGCGCCCAAATGAAAAAGCAATCGAAGCTGCCGAACGACTTTTATCGGAGATCGGCTCTTCTCAAGGCAGAATGATCGGTCTTGCGCCCGGCTCAAAGCATCCGATGAAACGCTGGCCGGAAGCATACTGGGCGATTTTGGCAGATACTCTCCTTCAGCGCGGGGATACGCCGGTATTTATTGGCGATGGTTCTGATAAGGAGTGTATCGACACAATCTATAGCAAGATGAGCGGGAAAGCGCCGTCCCTTGTTGGCAGTGGTCTCGCTCTCACTATCGGTGTGATCGGCAGGCTCGATGGAATGGTAACTAATGACAGCGGGCCGATGCATATCGCCGGAGCGCTGGGAAGACCTTTTGCGGCGATTTTTGGCCCGACGCACCCGGACCTTGGATTTGTACCCGGATACCCGAACGGCGCAATTCTCCATTCCGGATTACCGTGCAGCCCATGCAGCGTTCACGGTCAAACTCCCTGCCGTATGAAAGAACGCAAATGCATGGAGGCTGTATCGGCAGATATGGTGCTCAGAGAGCTGGACTCTGTTATGACGGCGCACACCGGGAATGATCATGCTTAAATCCAATACGCTCGTTTCTGTCGATATTGAAACCACCGGCCTCAATGCCGATCTTCACGAGATCATCGAAATCGGCGCGGTGAAACTGGTCGACGGGAAGATCGTTGCCGAGTATTCGGAGCTGGTAAAGCCTGAAAAGCCGGTTCCGGAGCATATTACCCATCTCACAGGGATTTCCGATAAAGACCTTAAAAAAGCGTGCACTATTCGCGAAGTGCTCCCTTCCTTTCTCGATTTTGTTTCAGGCTCCCGCATACTGGGTCAGAATGTCGGATTCGATGTTGCTTTTCTTCGGGCGGCAGCCGGAATGGGTAATTTTGCCTCCCCGCTGGATACATGCGAGCTTGCGCGAATCCTTCTCCCCATGCTCCCTTCATACAGCCTTGACAGCCTTATGGAATTTTTTTCCCTCGAATGCGAAAACCGTCATCGCGCCCTTGATGACGCCCGTGTTACCGCGCAGGTTTTTCTCAAACTCACCGAGATGCTCCGCATGATTCCGGACAGCCTTCTGAACGAGATGACCTCGCTTGCCCGGCGAACGGGGAGCAGCCTCGGAGACCTTTTCGAAAGTCATCTTCTGGAACGGATGAACGAAACTGCGCCTTTGGGGCTGAAAAAAGGTTTCCCGTTTGACCGCGCCGGATCCGATAATATGTATGGGGATTTTTCCTTTGATGAAACCATGCCCGAGCCTGATTCCACAGGCGTCGATCCGCACACTGTTGCTTCGCTCCTGGGAAAAAACGGGCGGATGTCTCAGATATTCGATACGTATGAGGAACGTTCCGGCCAGATTGCGATGGCAGCAAAAATCGCCAAATCGTTCAACGATTCCGAGATTCTCCTTGCAGAGGCAGGCACAGGGACAGGAAAATCCATTGCATATCTGCTGCCATCGGTGATTCATGCGGAAAAAGCCCGCGAGCGGGTGGTGGTGTCCACGAATACGAAAAATCTTCAGGAACAGCTTTTCTATAAAGACATTCCTCTCCTTGGCTCCATTCTCGATTTCCCGTTCAGGGCGGTAATACTGAAAGGACGGGGGAATTATATCTGCATTAACCGCTGGCAGCGGCTTGTCGAAACTCCGGAACAGTATTTGACAAAAGGCGAAAGGGCGCTGGTGCTTCCGGTCGCCGCCTGGCTGCATACCACGGTAACCGGGGATATCTCCGAAACCGGATTCTTTCAGATGCTTTTCGAGACAGGACTTTTGGATCGGATCAATTCCGACACCTCATTCTGCCTTGGGGCGCGCTGCGTATACCATGATCAGTGCTATGTCAGCCGTGTCAGGAGAGCGGCGCAAAAGGCGCACCTGATCATTGTCAATCATTCCCTCGTATTCTCCGATATGATTTCCGACGGCGGCGTTCTGGGAGGGTATGCCAGGATTATATTCGAT
>JBAYHX010000123.1:0-8394 GCA_041665965.1 Candidatus Latescibacterota bacterium | reverse complement strand
CTTCCTTGACAACTCTCACTCCGTGAGTTGTGACATTTACAGCCATGATCACCGGGATTAAATTATTGACTGTAGAATCACCCCATGAAGTATATTCGACAGTGGTACCCCGGCTTTTATCCAAGAAACGTGTTTCGAAGTAAACTTCCTTTCCATCGGGAGAATAACATGGATACCCGGCCCCATAATCGAGAGATCCCTGATTATAGGGAGCACTATTATAGATTTTTTGTGAAGTGTTATTGTCAATTGAATATATAAAAATTCCTCTGTCAGGGTATAAGCCGCTACTTGCAATGAATTTACCGTCAGGTGACCATATGGCAGTATTATCCAGAGCTCCGATTTTAATTCCCGTTCCCGGATCAATTTCCTGAGCGAAAGACACCACTGCGAACAGGGCGGATAAAATCATGACCAGGGTGATGATTTTTGTTTTCATGTTACTAACCTCCGATTTAAACCTTTTAAAAAAATACCTCGTTAAAAATAACTGACCCCGATTCATGACCCCTGAAACGCTCTTTGCAACTCGCCCTGCCGAGAGAGCAGTGCGACAAACTCAATGCCGATTTATCCCTCCTTATCTTATTTTAATACCATCATATTTTTCGTCATTACATATGACCCCATGCTGAGCCGCATTATATATGTCCCCGAAGACACCTTTTGTCCGCTGTCGGTACGGCCGTCCCACCGAACTGCATGATGTCCCGGCTGTACGGTTTCGGATACCAGCCTGCGGATTTTCTGCCCGAGAACATTATATATTTCCAGATCCACCCTCCCGGACGAGGGAAGAGTATATTCAATCACTGTCGACTGGTTGAATGGATTCGGGAAGTTCCCTTTAAGAGCAAACCCGACAGGTGCAACAGTCTCCACTCCGGCAGGCACAGCCTGAAAAGCGGATGTAAAAAGACGGTATACCGGTTCGGCATCTCCCGTTTCCATTACCGCACAGAACTTTTTCCCATCCGGGGACAGGCTCACTCCCCTGGTTGCGGACTGAAGAGTCTTGCGCCGTTGAGCACCGGTTAAAACGTCATAGTACGCAATGTTTTGCTGTTCAGCTTTTTTCTCTGTATAAATTATCCACTGGCCATTCTCCGAACACTGCAGGTCGTCGCAGCTTTCGCTTTCCAATTCGACGGGGAGCCTTTCCGCTTTTCCGCCCTGGATCGGAATCCGATAGAGACCGACAGGCGCGCTGCCGTCCCTGGGTGTCATGCAGGCAATGACTGAACTGTTATCCGGAGCGAAACAGAAGTTTTTGACACGATACTGGCCATAGGTCAGATACCGGATTTCCCCTTTTGTGGTATCCATCACGGTAATATCCTGCATATGGAATGACTCGGCGGGATCGGTAAGAAACCGGTGATCATACTTGATGAATCCCAGATACTTTCCATCGCTGCTGTAGCAGCCTTTTTCCGCTTCCTCCCGCACAGTTTTTATCGTTCCGTTTTTGATATCGACACTCATAATAAATGGTATGAGTCCATCGATCTGGTACCCAGTGAGGTTGCCGTGTCCATCTCTCAGAATTGTAACTTTGGTTCCTCTCGCCTCATCGATCACATAATACTGAAATAGAAGATTTTTACCGTCGGGCGTGAAACAGAAGGTATCCATGCTTCCCACCGAGTGAAATTTGATCCCCTTCCATTTTGCTTTATAATAGTTATCATACACGAGAACAGGCTCTCCACCCTCTGCCGGGACAACCCATACCCCGTACTTTCCATCGGTGAAAGCGATCTTTTTGTTGTCCGGCGACCACACAGGATCAAGCTGGCTGGCGCTGGTAGAAGCATAATGAAGAGTCCGCGCCCTTGAATCCAGAGGCGCAAGGCTTTGGAAATTCTGGCCGAGACTGACCAGACTGGAAAACTGCTCGGTTATGTTTCCTGAGGGTAACTGATTTGCGCCGATGCCGGGATTGATTTTCAGCTCTGTAGGTTCAGCCTTGACAAATGCGTGGTAAGTGACTATCTGATTATTTGTTTCACTGAAACGTATTCCCTCACCCTTCTGTTCGACCGGAATGACTTTTTCTAAAACGGCATCCTGCATGGGCGAGGAAATAACAGCGGCGACGGTCTCAGTTATATTCGTTCTTTGTTCTTCCCGAGCCGGTTCCGCCTGCAGTATATCACCGTTGATGAAATTCGATGAAATATTCGAATCACTCTGTTTGATTATCTCGGAAGCATGCGTGCTCTCTTCTACAGAATTTTTGTTGTTTTCAATTGTGATTTTTTGTTCGATGCTTTCCCCCGATGAAGAAACTGTCCGGGGAGAGAAATCTGCCGAAATCCTACTGTAATCTACCGATGATTGCTGATTTCCTACGGTTTCTATCGACACAGAGGCTTTTTCTTTCCCGGAACAGGATCCTCCGTTCATCGCCTGACGTTTGACAGCTTCCCCTTTGAAACTGAAAAATCCCGTGAGCACCACCGAAGACAGAAAGAGCAGAATAAATGACATGACTTCATGTAGTTTCGCAGTGAGATAACGTGTTCTCGACTTATCCAGAATCCTGTCAATCCTTTCGACAAGATATGGCTGTACCGAAAAAATTCCCATTCCAACATTAATTTCTTTCTGGGGGGGCTGAAAAGCAGATACTATTGTATAAAGCTGATAAGCATATCCTTTATTGGTTTTCCCATGCACTACCACATAATCGTCGCACGCATATTCGCCCTTGATCTCAATTTCTCTCGAAATCAGCCATATGAGAGGTTGAAGAGGCAGGAGCACTTTGGCCGCTTGACAAATCAGTCCCCAGAGACAGTCGTGACGAATCATATGAGCAAATTCGTGGAGGAATATTTCCCTGCTCGACATGGAAACTTCGTGTTCATTCAAAGGCAGCACTATCGTTGGATGGATAATTCCCGCGAGAAAAGCCCTACTCACAAGCGGATTCTGGAGTATCTTCGGAGGTCGTACCTTCAACTCTCTTGCTATCGAATTGCCTGTTTGAACATATACCGGGTTTGCCTCATATGAGGTCACAAGAACATGCTTTATATAAAGATTGTAGAAGACCGTTTTCATGAGCAGGAAAAGAGAGAAGAAAATCCATAGAAGAGAAATTATCACATAGAGAAAGGGAAAAACGATATCGAGCGAAAGAGATTTATCTTCTTCTTTTCCTTTCACAGGAGTTGAACTGTGGATGTTTGAGGAATAATTCCGAGAAGCCTTTCCTGTTTCCGAAATACCGGAGTTCGTTGAAAGATATGCTCTTTCATCTTTCGAGGGAGAAGCAGAGTAATTTTCATTTCGAGAATTTTTTCCCAGGTTCGGTGATGATTCCTGTGAAATACTGGAAGGGATCGGCTCTTTTTGAGGGTAAACCATTTTCTCCGGGGGCGGATATTCAGATCTTATAGAATGTTTCAACACGTCAGGACTTTTTACCAAAGCAAGCGGAAGATGAATTTCTTTAACATCAAGCGATGAGAAAGCGAACGATGCAAGGGGAGTTACTATGATTGCAAGAAGACTGAGCCGGAGAAACAGTGATTGATATACCGCTCCCTTTCGTTTCAAAAGAAAGGATCCGACGAGACCGATAGTCCCTATGATGGTTGAATACAGCATCAGATCCGAGAGAATCGGTATCGCAGTATATGACCAGATAAAAATTTGGTCAACGATAGTTAAGAACCAATCAGGATTCATCTTCCTTGTCCAGCATTTTTTTTATTTTTTCCAGTTGCTCGGGGGGTATATCCACATTTTTTACAATGTAGGACATCATACCTTCCAGTGAACCTGAAAAGGTCGTGTTGATAAAATTACGGTAAGCGTCCCTGGTTATATTGTCACTCGCTACCAGAGGAAAATAGATAAAAGTTCTTTTATCGACACTAAAACCAACGATTTTTTTCTTTACCAAAACCCTGAGAAATGTCTGAACTGTGCTGTGCTTTATCGGCTCGATTTCGCCGATAGCGTCGGTGATTTCCTGAGCTGTCGCCTTCTGTTTATTCCAGAGAACCTGCATGATTCTCATCTGAACTCTGCCTAAAGGTAATTCTGACATGGCAAATGACCCACATTTGTTGAAGGTTTAAATTTAATTTATAAATCTAACTGTAAAAATACATTGGAAATAAGTTTTGTCAAGGTTTTTTTTTATATATCGAAATTATTTTTTCAAAACAGGAATATTATAAAAACGCCCGCATTTCTGCGAGCGTCAGGCTGTTGACAAATCGCCTCCTTTATTCAAGGATGCTTTTTTTATTCCTTCCCGCGTGTTTTATTCTGAAAACTTGTCTGCAAAATCTAACGGCGACAAGGAATTTCTCAATAAATTTTATTCATTCACTTTTTTTGGTTTAACGCGTGCAGGATGAGGTTTACCCCCATTTTCAACTGAGGATCATTGCCTGTGTCAGCGTTCCATTTTACCGAGTAGCCCATATTCGAATACACTACTGCCAGTCTCCCGTCAATCGTTACTCCTTGAAGAGTTTTGGATTCAGTAGGAATAATCAATGATGGCTGACCGTCAGGCCAGGTTCCAACACGCTGCATCTCATTGACACTGCCGGCAGGCGGTCCACCCAGCTCAAAAGGTGTGTGGAATATCGGGTTTGAATTGGAAATCGGTTCCAACCGTGAAGATCCGGCAATATCTTTTATCATCTGAATAAGAGATGCTCCTGACGGGCCGTTATCCTGAGCGGCGCCTGCGTTGTCGACTACAAGAAATCCACCGTTTTTCAAGTATTCTTTCAGATTGGTTTTTTCGGTTTCAGAAAGCTGGAATGCCTTATCGGTTGAAATGAATAAGACTGGGAATATTGCAATATCTGATTTACCCAGCAGAACATGATTTTCAACAGTCGCGGTAATATCTGTCCATCTAAGCAGGGCGTCTTTTAGATTGATTATTGCACGGGGAGTATTGGATGGGGGTTTTAGTTCTTCGCCCCATACCTGTGCGATACCGATAGTTCCGGTAATATTAATTCGCTGCGCAGCGTCATTTGAGGAGGAATAACCGGGCGGCTGGGCTCCGGCGGCAGAATAGCCGGCCATAACCAGAAACATGAGCGGGACAAGATGTTTTTTCATGAACAATGTCCTTTTTTAGTGATAGTTTTGCTAAAAATGAATTATAGGAATTCTCCTATTCTAATTATACGAATGATTGTATAAAATATATAAATATTTTTGATGGATTATAAAAATTCTTAAGAAGCTGAATAATTTTTAAGTTAAAATATTTTGTTGTCAGGAGGAAATAGTTTCCAAAAGAACATTCAGAATAACGCCAGGGGAAAAAAGGTGCAGGGTCCTTTAATTAAAACACTCTCAGCTGAAAGTATTTTGTAAGGGTACTTTATAGCCACTCACAACCATTTTGCCTCGCTACCCGATTGCCGGGGTCACGGCGTAAGCTCAAGCCTGAAGGGCAGCCCTCAAAGGTGAAACCATAAAAGGTTTTAAAAATTGGGACCCTGCATTAGAAAATATGTCTTAAAAAAAAGCATAAATCAAGCAAATTATCGTTAGCCCGGATTATTCACAAAAGTGAATTTATGTTTTTATAATTATTTAAACTACAGCCCCCGAAATCCCTAATGGTGACTTGAAAGACTGCACGTTAACAAATGAATAAATGATATTGATTTTAAAAAACCAACATGTTTTATCCTTATCCGCTGAAAGTCCCCCTCTGGAGGATTTAGGGGACTGCCTTCCAAGTGATGCTATAACTATTTGCTTAATAATAAGTTGTGAAAATAGCAATTAAGTTTGTGAATAATCCGGGTTAATACGCTTATCGAGATTAAACAGCACGTTTTAACTCACCCCTTGATCCCCTTCTACCACCCCACTTTTGTTTCACAAAAGCGGGGACCCCGGTGCAAGAGAGGGAAAAACCCATATCTGCCTGAAAGAGAATGGATTATAAAATATTACAGGGGTTTTCCCTCGCCCGTTCACGGGAGAGGGAACATTGGGTGAGGGTGTCTTTATCTGCTCATTTTATAACCTTTGCTGCGTCAAATAGATAAACGGTTATTAATTCCTTTTCATCAACTCTGAAAAATCAATCTTTACCTGTTTATCTCCCCCCACTTTTTCAATCCTTCCAGAAAGTAATAGTCTCCCCAGATAAGCGAGGTATCGGCCTGCGGGTCGGTGGGTTTTTTCCAGGTGGCGTGTTTCAAAAGGCCCCGGGTTTCCGTGCCGTTTGCCAGATATGCGGGAGAACAGAGCGAACGGAGGATATCTTTGGCAGCAGCGGTATATTTTCTCTTTTCCCGGGAATTTTTTACCTGTCCTGCAAGCTCCAGAAGGCCGACAACGGCTATCGAGGCGGCGGAGGAATCACGGATTTCATCGGGGATTCCGGGGGCGCGAAAATCCCAGTATGGCACCTTGTCGGCGGGAAGATGAGCGATAAAATAGTCTGCAACCCTACAGGCAGTTTTCAGGAAAGCCGGGTTTTTGGTCTCACGGTACGCCGCCGCAAAACCATAGATCGCCTGCGCCTGTCCGCGCGCCCAGGCTGATTCACCGGAAAGGCCGCAAAGGGTGCCTTTTTCCCGAATTTTTCCGGTTTCGAGATCGTAGTCCACAAGCTGCACCGTGCTGCCGTCGGGACGGACATGGTCGCGCATGGTACGGAGGGCGTGGGTCTCCGCGATGGTCTTCCACTGAGGATCGCCTCCGTTTTCAGCAGCCCGGAAGAGAAGCTCGATATTGACCATCGTATCGACCAGCACCGGGAATTTCCAAACATCGCCGTCCATTGCCTTTATCATCCCCACCCGCGCATCGTACCGTGAGGCAAGCGACCGCGCAGATTCGATGAGAACCTCACGGTTGTGTTCTCCACCGGTCAGCCGCAGGGCGTTTCCGAAACCCGGCAGCATCATGAATCCGTTATTGTGGTTGTCACGGTTGTGCTGCTCGCGCTCCATCCCCGCAGTCCACCTTGCAGCCCGGTTTTTCCAGACATTGTCCCCAGTATGCTCGAATATGAGCCAGAGACAGCCTGCAAAAAAACCGCTCGACCATTGGTGGCTGTCAACCGTTACCCATTTCCCGTCCGCCCCGGTGAACCGCGGGAAACGGGTTGAATCGGCAGTCTCTTCCACCGCGCGGGTAAGCTGCTCTCCGGCAAAAACAAAGCAGGCATCGACCGGAACCGGGGCAGGATTTTCCTGCGGCGCTGCCGAAACCGTTGCCGCAGTTCCGAAAAACAGGAGAAAAATGAGAATAAGTTTTTCTGCCATATAAATAAGTCCACGTTAAGAATTAATCCCCCTGCCTGTCGGCTCCCCCCTTATTAAGGGGGGAATTAATTACGTGTGTTGATGACAGGTTAGTAATTGTGCCGTTGCTGTTATAAATAATCCCGTACAGAACAGGGCACTATTTATTTCAACGGATACTTCAGACCTTTCACCATTGTCCTGATGGAGTAGATCCTGCCTACACTGGTAAAGTACAGAGTTTTCATGTCAGGTCCGCCAAACGCGCAATTCACCACGCGCAGCGGAAAATTTACTATCCCGAGGAACTGGCCGGTCTTGTCGAAAATCTGAAGCCCCATGGAAGTGCAGACATACAGGTTCCCCTTCACATCAAGCTTCATGCCGTCTGCTCCCGATGCATTGTCTTCCTTGCTGAGGACTTCGGGCGGCACGAACAACTTTGCGAACTGACGGCCATTCGATAGAGTTCCATCCGGATTGACATCGAAAGCCATCACATAGTTTCCGACCGGCATGCCCCGGGTGTTGTTGATAAAGCAGGTTTTCCCGTCCGGACTGAGGAGAATGCCATTCTCCTGGCCGAACTCTCCCGGTGCAACCACACGGATGACTTCTCCGTTCGGTTTACGGTAGAAAACCGATTTTCCCGGCTGGGCTTTGTCGAGGCCGGGAGTGAACTGCGGGTCGGTGATGTAGATCCCCCCTTTTGCGTCGATCACCAGGTCATTGGGGCCGTCGAAGCGGACTCCGTTGAAGTTGTCGGCAAGTGTTCTGATAACCTTGCCGTCCGGCTTCATCTCGATCACACGGTGGCCGAACATATCACAGACTGCAAGATTGCCATTTCCGAGCGGCATAATGCCATTGGTTTGCATGTTACGGCTTATGGTGGTAAATGTCCCGTTTTTTTCCATTCGGATGGTGGAGCTCTTTTCCGGGCTGCCTGAAGCGAATCCTTTCTCAAACCACATGTTGGAAAAATAGAGGCGGCCGTTCATCCATGCCGGGCCCTCGGTCCAGGTGAGCAGCGGCTCTTCTTTCTCTCCGTCATGCACAAGTGTCAGCTTTGTACCGTTCGGTATTACCGAGTGGAATTTGGCGAGGCGGTCCTCCATTTTGGCGATGAAATCGG
>JBAYHX010000122.1:0-8402 GCA_041665965.1 Candidatus Latescibacterota bacterium | reverse complement strand
CGCCATCATCGAGGAGGCGCTCTCCGCCGGGATCGAGGAGGTTGCGCTGATCGTTCAGGCAAGCGACCGCGGGATATTCGAGGATTTCTTCCATACCCGGCTCCGCATCGAGAATTTCAACAAGCTGTCCAAAGCGAACCAGCAGTACTGCGACTACCTGAGCGAGGTCGGTCACCGGGTGTCCTTTGTCGTCCAGGATACCCAGGAGGGATTCGGACATGCCATTTACTGCGCCCGCGAATGGGTGGGGAACGAGCCGTTCCTTCTTCTCCTCGGCGATCACCTCTCCATTTCCGAAAACGGGACTTCCTGCGCCGGTCAGCTTGTGGAAGCCTATAACCGGTACAACCAGAGCATGGTCGGGGTCAAAGTCTCGCACGCTTCCGAGATCGGGAATTTCGGGTGTGTGACCGGGGTCTGGGATGAAACGGATTTCCTCCTGAATGTTTCCGAAATCGTCGAAAAGCCGGAGATCGAATACGCCCGCGAGCATCTTCAGGTCGAAGGGATGGAAAAAGACACCTACCTTACCCTTTTCGGGCAGTATATACTGAGACCGCAGATTTTCGACTGCCTGGAGGAGAAAATTTCCCGCAACATCCGCGAGCGGGGGGAATTCCAGCTTACCTCCAGCATCGACCGGCTCCGTCAGGAAGACGGCCTCAAAGCCTGCCTTATCCGGGGAAGGGCGTTCGATATCGGTCAGCCGGAAGCCTATCTGAACTCGATCATGGAATACGGAAAAAGAAAAGGATGAAGGATGAAATATAGAAGACAGAATCAAACGAATGGTGACAGAATGATGATGTACGCTTTTTTATTCGATGAGGGAATAAAATGGATTTGAAAAATCTCGGCTTTGACAGCTGGTTCGAAGGTCATGCCGAAACCATGTCACGGCCGGGGTTTGACATTGCCCGTGTGACCGCAGTCGACCGTGATGCCTGCCTTGTCCGGAACGAACACGGCGAGGTTCCCGCCGAGCTTGTGGGAAGGTTCCGGTTCTCCGTTCAGGATACAGCCGATCTGCCGTGTGTCGGCGACTGGGTTTTGGTGCAGTATTACAACGAAGGGGATGCCGCGCTCGTTCACGATGTCTTTCCCCGGAAGACCTTCCTGCGCCGGAAGAGCGCTGGCAAGACCGTGGATTATCAGATGATCGCGGCAAACATAGATATCGCTTTTATCGTCCAGTCCTGCCATTACGATTTCAACCTCCGAAGGCTCGACCGATATCTTGTAATGGCAAGGGACGGCACTATTGAACCGGTAGTTCTCCTGACCAAGACCGATCTGGTTACTCCCGAAGAGCTGGTGCAGATAGTTGAGTCGGTCAGGAATACCGGCATCGATGCGAAAATTCTCACGCTCAGCAGCACAACCGGCGATGGAATCGATGATTTCAAACGGATGCTTGCGGCGGGCAGAACCTATTGCCTGCTCGGATCATCCGGAGTCGGCAAGACCACGCTCATCAACCGTCTGATCGGGCGGGACACATTCGATACAAAGGCAGTCAGCGGGACCGGGGAAGGAACACACTCGACATCGCGCCGCCAGCTGATCATTCTCGAACAGGGCTCACTGCTGATCGATACACCCGGGATGCGCGAACTGGGCATTCTGGGGGCATCAGGCGCGGTGGACGAGAGTTTTGCGCAGATCGGCGACCTTTCCGCCTCCTGCCGTTACGCCGATTGTACCCACGTGCGTGAACCCGGATGCGCCGTGCTTTCGGCAGTGGAAAGCGGGGATTTGGACAGGAAACACTATGAGAGTTACCTCAAGCTCAAAAAGGAATCGGAGTACAACGAGATGTCCTATCTCGATAAACGGAGGAAGGACAAGGCATTCGGACGTTTCGTCAAAACAGCCCTGAAACAGATGAAGAAGTGATTTTTCATGCTCTTGTGAACTCATGCCACTCACCCCATGTCCCCTCTCTCGCAAGCGAAAGCGGAGCGCATCTTTCTGCAAGAGGGAAAAATCCCGTTGCTTTTATAGATAAAGGTTCTGCGAAGCGCGCTTCGACAAGCTCAACGCACGGACAAGCTCAGTGAAAACGGCTACCCCGCTCTGCCTCATAATAAATGACTTGAGAAAGGTCACAGGGTTTCCCCCTCTTTTGCGTGCACCGGGGTCCCCGCTTTTGTGAAACAAAAGTGGAGTGGTAGAGGGGGTTTAGGGGGTGAGTTGAAAAATCCTCGCCATCTCTTCGAGTGTCCGGATGAACCTCGGTCCCGGGACTGAGGCGTAGTCAGCGCTCAGAATGTATACGTTTCCGGTTTTCACCGCGCGGAGTTCCGGAATTTTGTCCCAGTCGTGACAGGCATCCTTTTCGGTGAGTCCCATCGCGGCGAGCGAGGGCTGGATATCGAGGATGATATCCGGATCGAGACGGAGCATTCCTTCCCCGGAAATCTCCGGGTAGGGGACAGGGTATCCGTGATACACATTGATCCCTCCCGCAAGGGTGATCAGTTCGTCGTAGAAGGTATTCTGCCCGGCGATGACAATCTGTTCGACCGAACCGGGGGTTCTCCCGACCGAAACAAGAATTTTTTTCCGCTCCAGGCTTTCGGTTTTCTTTTTCACCGTTTCTATCCTCGATCGTATGCCGCCGACCATCTCGTATGCTTCCTTCTCTTTCCCGCAGGTTTTCCCGATCACTATGATCGTATAGAGGATTTCCCCGATCAGCCTGTTGTGCACTGTCAGCGTGGCGATCCCGAGATTTTCAAGGTACTTTTTCGCCTGTTCCTGTTCGGGAAGGAGAATGACCAGATCGGGTTTCAGCGCGACCATCGCCTCGTAATTGGGATCGAAGAATCCCCCGACCTGCGCTTTTTTCGCTGCTTCGGGGGGATATTTGCAGAATTTGGTCACCCCGATCACACGGCTTTCCAGCCCGAGCGCAAAAAGCGTTTCGGTGATGTTGGGAGCCATCGAGATTATTCGGGTGTAACTCTTCCCTCCCGGCTGGACACTCCTGGCAGCATCATCTTTTCTGCATCCCGTGGTGGTTGTCAGAAGTGCACAGAAAACCATAATAAGAATGCTTACGGTACGGTTCATAATTCTCTTTCCCTGCCTTCCCGCCCATGCCACCGAATGGGGTGAGAGAGGGAGACAGGAAAATGATAAGGGTTTATTTCATCAGCATGCATTTTGAAACTACTGAACGTTTTCCATCAGAAAGACGCACCAGATACACTCCGGTTGAGCATCCGG
Source organism: Candidatus Latescibacterota bacterium (assembly GCA_041665965.1). GTDB lineage: Bacteria > Latescibacterota > Latescibacteria > Latescibacterales > Latescibacteraceae > JAUYCD01. Next base: position 5,171 of record JBAYHX010000122.1, on the reverse strand, counting down.
CGGCATCCCATGTCACCGTATGCCTGCCTGCTTCCATCGGCGAACTGACCAGATCGGCCACTTTCTGGCCGGTAACGGAAAAGACTGTGAGCGCGACATTTTCTTTCCGGTTCAGCGTAAATGAAATGGTCGTCCGCGGATTGAACGGGTTCGGGAACACCGACGAAATGGCAAACGCAGTCGGTGCCGCTTCCAAGACTGCGGTCGGGGTAACGCCATCCACATAGGCAAGGGTCAGCGGCGGCAGGCTGGTGGAGAAAGGCCCCGTGGTCACTGCGCCGGTATTCGGGTCTACCACATAGAGCCCGGGATTGCCCGCATCACGGGAGCCGATATAGAGAAGCCCCCCGGCGTACACGATCCCGCCGCCGGCGTCAGGAACCGAAAGCGGGGAAAGAAAAACGCCGGTTGACGGATTCATCGGGCGGGGCACCTGGTTCCAGCTCGCATCGTACGTTTTCACAATCGCATATTCCGGATTCATCACGAAAATACCGCCTGAGGAACCTCCGAGCGCGCTTTCTGCGGCGACAACCCGCTGTCCGTTCTTGGGGTTGTCGAGATCGACCGACCAGATACCCTCATCGGATGCGCCGTAGGTGGTTCCCGCAAGATAGAGAAGGTTGCCGCAGAGGGAGCCTTCGACCGGGTTCTTTTTGATGAAATCCACTCCCTGAATGCCCGCCGTGTCGGGGTCGAGATCGACAATCGTATCGGTCGAAGGGTCTATCTTGATAAGCACTCCCGTTCCTGCGGCAAATGCATTCAGATCGTATCTCTGCAGAACGACATACACATATCCCCCGTAATAAAATCCCATGTGCGCCTCGGGGGAGCCGTCCGCATCCTTCCATGCGGAGATGTCTATTTCACCGTTTTTGAAAGCGGAAGAACTTGCCGCATCGAGATTCACTACCCAGATGGACGGCTTCCCGTACCGGATCACATATCCTTTCAGGTAATTTACGGTGGGGACGAACACGAGATCGTGAGGGTTCGAGCCGACCCCGGTGCTGTATTGATACATGGGGCTCCCCAGATTGTCCATGTCGAGCTTGATGATGTTGGAGTTGTCTCCCCCCTCGATGATATAAACATACCGGCCGTACGCTCTGGCGTACGAATCCTGAAAATGCCCCAGAAAGCCGTCGAGAAGCGCATTTGTTCCGATATCGTAGCAGGCAGTGTTGCCGGATACATAGTCAGAGGTGGTCAAAACAATTTTCCCGTTCGTTTTTCCGAACGCGCTTCCCGCAGTCAAAAATAAACTGATGACTAACGCCATGAACCGCATTACAATCTCCTTTTTTGTTGGTGAATCATCGTGAACGCTCTGTTAAAACTCCCATACAACAGTACTGATAAATGACCTCCCGGGAAGGGGCATTCCCTGCGTATCGAACGTATGTACATCGGTTACATTTCTTGTTTCGAGCGATAGTTTCATCTTCTGTTTTTTTAACGGAACGGTAATGCCGGCATCATGCATCGTCCTTCCGGGATAGAGCTTGTGCGCCTGATTTGCCCGGTCAAGGTAGTATTCGCCTTTATGGTTCATGAACCAGTAGGGGACGATCCGCCCGAACGCATATTCCATTTTCACGCTCCCGTAATCTTCGGGGCGGTTCGGAAGCTTTTTGTTCTGATAGATCCGGTTCGTTTCTCCGGTGACTTTCGACTGCTGGAAAGTCCAGTTCCCGGAAAAGGAAAAGCTCCCACCCGCATGGCCGCCGAACACAAGCTCCGATCCCCGGACCCATGCTTCCCGGACATTGTTCGGAAAGAGAAACCCGGCATCGTTCGTGTACCACTGGATCAAATCCTTGTACCGGTTCTGGAACCAGGCGTATTCCAAAGAAAAACCGAGCGGCAGGCTTTTGTGTTCATACGAGAATTTCGCCCCGGAATCCCAGCGGATAATCCTTTCGGGACGGAGATCCGGGTTGGAGACTGTGGTGCCTCTGTCCCCGAAAAGCTCATAGAAACCGGGCGCACGGCCGGTATTGCCGTAGTTGGCGGAAACGGACAGATTTTTCGAAAGAATGTATCTGATTCCGCCGTGAGCGCTGTCGAGAAAGATGAGCGAAGGTTTCGGCGCCACTGGATTCGTGGCGGAAGGCTGCCCCTCGAACGTGCTCCGGAAGCGTTCTCTCTGCAAAGTTGAGGTAAGGATGAGTTTTTCACGGATGAACCGGAGAGACGCGTCGAGTGTCATGGAGTAATGGGTACGGTCGCAGGAAAGAGGAATGGTCTTCTGCAATTCGTGACTGGGCCGGTAGGATTCACGGTCGGCTTCGGGGGTCAGAGTCACCGCGCCGTAGCCGCCGGTTCGGTAGACGAGCGGAATGCCGAACCGCAGGGTGTTCGTGCGGTAATAATTGTCCTGGGAACCCCATCCCACCGAGTTGTTCATGTCCAAGTAATGCTCCACCGTGTAGATGGAGTGGAAATTCGGTTCGGCTTCCAGATTGTTGTGGAAAAAACGGCCGGTGGTGAGCCGCGCCTGAAAGAGATTCCGCGTTGTCCCGAGCCATGCGCCGGAATTCTGAACGATATCCCTGCCGGGAAGCTCTTTTTTGCTCGAGAGAATATGTTCCGAGAAATCAAGAATCGCGTTTTCGCCGATAAGGGCGCGGTATTTCCCCATAAAATTTCCCTCACGGAACCGGTCGTTCTTACGGGCTGTCCAGAAATCGTCGCCGGGGTTGTAAACCGTGCCGTTGTCGCTTTTGAACCGGAAATCGTTGTCCGAGGAGGAAAATCCGCCGGCCAGAAGAAGCTGCCCCGGCCCTGCGGGAAACTGCGCGAGCGAGTTTGCGGTCACCGTGTTGAATGAACCGTACCCCAGACTCAGGTTCCGTTTCGCCGAAAGAAAATCCAGCGTCCTGATATTGATCACCCCGCCGGCAGCGCTGCCGCCGAAACGGGCCGGAGCGCCGCTCCGCCAGACTTCCACACTTCCCGCCTGGGTGAGCGGAATGGTCGAGAGGTTTACCGCCCCGCCGTTAGCCTCGTTCAGAAGCATACCGTCGATATAGACCTGTACCTGCTGGGAGTTCGAGCCTCTGAGAGAAACCTCGGTATAATCGCCCATACCGCCCATTGTCTGGATGCCCGCCCCGGGGGTTTCCATTACCACATCGGCCACTGTTTTTGCGCGGTCTTCGAAATCGGCACGTTTCATCACCGAAACCATGGCCGGCCCCGCAGCGGTCGATCCGGATTCCTTTGCCTGATGCGAAAGCACTACAACCTCATCGGATTCATACACGCGCTCTTTCATCACTATGGAGAGGATTTTCGCCGATTTCAGCGGAAGCCTGATGTTCAGACGGTAATCCTCCAGCCCGAGCTGGGTCATGGTGACCAGAAGCGTATAGTTTCCCGAAGGCGCCTTCCTGAACCGGAACATCCCCTCCGTGTTGGTGGTATCTTTCAATGCGCCGGGCAAAAGAGCGGCGATTGCTCCCTCCAGAGGCGCGCCCGCCCGGTCGGTCACCCTACCTTCGAACAGGGGGACGGGTTCCTCGGCAAAAAGGGAACCGGCGCACAGTGCGGTGAGCATAACGAAAATAATCAGGATATTCGGACGGTTGTTATTTCGGCGTATCATGGATGTTCATCTCTGACACGGGCAAAAAAAATCCCGGGTCCAATAAAAGGAACCGGGTGCCGTTTTCCACCGGGGAAGGGAACAATCCTCATCTGCCCGAAGGAGTGTTCGCTCGGATATACATATCAGGTCGGTCTTCTGGCTTCCGGGTCATCCTCAGTGCTCGGCCTTCCCATCGTAAAGACAGTGGCACACGCGAGCAAAAGTCGCCGGTTACAGCGGCGGGTCCGCAGCGGATTTTCACCGCTTTCCCTGTGCCCCGTTTTGAGGCACACCTGATAATAAAATATAACGGAAAATAATCTCAGTCAATAATATTTTATAAAGATATGTTTGGATAAATCGAACAACGAAGGTATTTTACTTGGTTATGTGATAATATTAAAATAATTCCACTGGCTGATTTTTTTAAATTTTTCATATAGAGGATATACTTAAAAATGTGGTATTTAACTAAGTTTTATAAGATAGATACAGTATTGAAAAATGATTTCCGGATTTTTTTTAAAAAAGATTAAACTTTCAATTGATTCTATTCGTCTAAATAATCTAAATCATAATTTATACAGTCTGAATAAATATTCTTTTTGTTCCCGGAGCAAATGATGCGGTTGAAGTTACCCAGGATTTCTCTTTCTCTGAATGATAAGCGGGTTTGGATCGCTGCCGGTGTTGTCGGAGTCCTTTTCCTGTGGATATTTTATTCTTTTTCAAACAGCCCCGTGCAGGACAAGAAAAATTATGCGGTGGTCAAAAAAGGTTCATTGACGGTTGATCTTGTTGAAACCGGAGAGATCCGGGCAATTATTTCGTTTGATATAAAAGCCCCCATGATCTGGGGCGATCTCCAGATTGTGAAAATGGTAGACGATGGAACCATTATAAAGGCAGGAGATTTTGTCGCTCAGATCGATCCTACTCCTCTTCAGACTTCTTTGAAAACGGAAATCGAGAGTCTTGAAACCGCCGAACTGGAGTTGAAAGCGCTCGATGCGGACCAGGGGACGCGTGCTTCTCAGCTCGATACCGATATGAAAAGCGCCGAGCTTTCAAAAGAGCTCGCCGATCTGCAGAAGGGGATGATGAAATTCGAATCCGCGCTCATCCAGAACAAAGCGGAACTGGACTACAAAAAACAGATGCTCTCGCTCGATGAAGTGCAGACGAGGATGAAAAACCAGAAGATCATCGCCGCCGCCGCGCGCAGCAGCACTGCCATGCATGTGGAACAACACAGGGCATGGAAAAACCGCATCGAGACCCGGATACGGGAGCTGACGCTCACCGCTCCGATAAGCGGCATGATAGTCTATAAAGAAATTGGCGGGCGTGGAACACCCCGGCGTAAAATCCAGATAGGAGACAAGCCCTGGCCGAGCCAGCCGATAATGAGTATCCCCGATCCGACACAGATGGAAACGGTTATCAGGGTGAACGAGGTGGATGCTTCGAAAATCTTTGTCGGCGACAAAGTGGAAGTTACGCTCGATGCATTCCAGAACAATGTGTTTCACGGTGAGGTTACCCGTATTTCCCAGCTTGCCGACAAGAAGAACTG
>JBAYHX010000121.1:0-8461 GCA_041665965.1 Candidatus Latescibacterota bacterium | reverse complement strand
ATTTTTCCTGCTTGACATGCAGGTTAGCACTTTCTCGGAAAAAGATTGTCAACAAAAATAATCCCACCAATTGATCACCCAAAAGAGGCTTATTTTATCTTGACATCACCATCCGAACTCTTCATGATCCTGGTTGGCACTGCGATGGCTTTTTCAGGTATACCCCAGATTTCTCGTCTCCGCGCTCGACAGTCAGCTGATGACATACGCCTTGTCATGTTTTCAATTATCCTTTTCGGTCAGTTGTGCTGGATCTGGTACGGTGTCGTACATTCCAGCCCAAGTTTAATCGTCACAAACGCCTTGGGCTTTCTGATAAATTCTTCTATTATTTTTCTCTCATTACACTACAAAAATCGTAGCTGACTCTGACCTGCTCCCCTGAAACTGTACGGTATGTATTCCTTTATAAACGAATCGGTGCAAATATTCCTTGCTCGAATGCATTGAAAATATTACCTTTAGCTCATTGTAAAAACAATTTGAAGTTAATAATCCCATAATTTGAGATAGTGAATTGATAATGGATAAAAAATACCATGATATCGACCGGCTTCGCCTTCCCGAGCGACTGGCGAGATTAGAAGTAAACCTGGTGACCGAACTTTGCATAGAGGGTATCGACGCTCGAAGCATGCTCGATGTCGGTGCAGGGAACGGTGTATTTACAGAGGCATTTTCCCTCCACGGGATAGATGTATCAGGTCTGGATGAAAACGAAGAGATGATCGCATCTGCTGAACAACATGTCCCGCAAGCTGTTTTCAGGCAAGGTTCGGCTGACAATCTCCCCTGGCCGGATCACTCCTTTGATCTCGTATTTTTGGGGCTCGTTCTGCACGAAGTTGAATCTCCACTCGCAGTGCTTATGGAAGCGCACCGCGTAGCCCGGAATCGGGTCGCTGTGCTGGAGTGGCCATACAAAGCACAGGAGTTCGGACCTCCGCTTTCGCATCGGCTGCGTCCAGGAGATATAACTGAATTTGCCCTTTCTATTGGTTTCCGAAAAGTCGAGCTTATTGTGCTCACAAACCTCTTACTCTACCGGTTTGGCACATAATGTGTTCAATCTCCAGCGCTTATATCTGCATGGTGAATTGGAGCAGGAGATCGAGCGATTCGTGGAATATTACAACAATTATCTATATCATGAGTTCCTTGATAATCTGACACATTTTCATTTTGACCAGCTAATTATTTTGTAAGCAACTTCTGTGAGTTGTTGTTTTATTATTTGAGCTTACGATAATCGAGCTCGTGATCGCCTGACTTCCTGTCAGGGTCAACTCGAAAAAGCAGCTTCTGTAACTCATTGATAATCAATGCAAGCTACATTTTTCATCCTCGCAATGTCACAGATTGCCACAGATATCAAGGATTCACAAGAAAAGTGGCATAATTAGGCTATGTCATGCTTCACCTAACCTACCTCTATACTCTTTCGCCGCCTATATTCCGACTGCTCGATTACCGATCTTACACGACGCCTCACGCAGCAACACCTTTAGCAATAAGTACCTACGCTTCCCAGAACTTCAGGATGATCTGGGGGAGAGTCTAACTATTATTTTAAATATCACTATTTTTTTGTAAGAATTTTCTCCAGAATACAAACACAATTTCAGGATCAGTTTTGGGGACAGATCTTTCTATCAACAACAATTTCCGCAATTGTAAAGGAATTATGAAAAATGTTTTAAAAAAACACTTGACTTAGTGATTGATAAATTATATAATTGCCATTAGCAATAATTGTTAATGGCAATAATCTGAAAGGAATGCTTACTTATGGGCATCCAAAAGCGAATTATGGATGATATCTTTCTCCTCAAACGGCGATGTATGTTTAAAATCGAGGACCTTTGCGCCGAGACGGGCTTGGTTCCACGAGAAATGGCGGCCATAGAGTCTTTAGATGCTGGCGAACGGGTTTCGGCAAACGAGCTATCGCGGCGTATGGAGCTTTCCCCTTCCCGGGGAAGCCGCGTTGTGGAACATCTCATACAAAAGTGCTATCTGGTGCGCGAAACCGACCCGCATGACCGTCGAGCCGTTCTCCTCTATCTTTCAGAACAGGGCGTGGAGCAGAAACGAAGAATCGACATGCTCAAGGACGATTGCGAAAAACTCCTGCGTTCACAGATTACTGAAAAAGAGATCGATGTCGTTCGTCAAAGTATGCAAATATTAAAAAAAGCGTTTTAACTGATGAAAATTATATCTAAAAGGAAACTCTCATGAAAGATAGCACCCTGGTGTCCATCAACGAGCGATATAGCGGTCTATCGGAAAGCACCTGCTGCCTTTCTTGCGGTGGCGCGATGAGCAAGAGCGATCCGAAACCCGGAGAGGTTTGCCTCGACTTGGGCAGTGGGCGGGGCAACGATGTACTCCGCCTCGCCGAAGCGGTAGGCTCAACAGGATTCGTTTACGGCGTTGATATTTCAGATGGCATGCTGGAGAAAGCGCGTAAGAATGCACGGAAACTCGGGGTAGAGAATGTCGCCTTCTTACAGTCCACACTCGATGCCCTCCCTCTCGAAAGAGAAACAGTGGATATGATCATCTCAAACTGCACCATCAACCACGCTTCTGACAAGCCCGCAGTCTGGCGCGAAGTATACAGGGTGCTTCGTGAGGGCGGGCGGTTTGTTGTGAGCGATATTTATTCTCTTGAAGAAGTGCCTGAAGAGTATAGTTGCGACCCAGAGGCAGTGGCACAATGCTGGGCCGGCTCCGTTCCTAAAGAAACTTGGATTGAGACCGTTCGGGCCGCAGGATTCACTGATATTGAGATATTGGAAGAGAGTGCCCCTTATAAAAAAGGGGCGGTTAATGTGGCAAGTTTTACGGTCACGGGACGAAAATCAGCCCGAACCTGTCATTGTGGAAGGAGGTGAGATAGTGAGATCGCTTATTACGAAGAAGAACGTGAAAGCAAAATATACGGCTCAATGCTGTGCAAAGGTATCGAAGATAGTTGCGGGATGTCATGATTAAAAGATAAAAGAAAAATTTAGAAGCAAGAATCCGGAATCAAAGAAGAAAAGCATAAGGGAATATGCCTTCGCGTCTTTTCAACTGTTTTCTGGATTCTTTATTAAGGGGAAAAATGTACTTTTCTAAATATAACATCATATCCCAGGTACGAGACTCTGACAAATGGTTCATTATGAACCTTCTAACCGGAAACGCCGATCTCCTGGATGCCGAAACGGCTGAGGCCATAAGCTCCGGGCGAAAAAAAGATGAGGCCGAACTTCGAGAGAAAGGGTATCTCGCTGATGAGGCAGAAGAGGAAATCCTCTACCGAAGGAAATATCTTGATTTTCTGGATGAGCGGGATTCCTCTGAAATACAGATTTTTTTGGTCCCCACCTATACCTGTAATTTTGCTTGTTCTTATTGTTATCAGGAAGGTTACTGCGCTCCCGGAGGGTATGCCTCTGAGGAGGTAGTGCAGGCGTTTTTCCGGTATGTGGATAATGAGTTCTCCGGGAGGAAAAAGTATATTACTCTCTTTGGTGGCGAGCCCCTGCTCCCTTCTGCAGAAGCGAGAGAGCGGGTAGTTCTCATGCTGGATGAGGCGTCGCGTCGCAGTCTCGATGTAGCGATTGTAACGAATGGTTATACCCTTGCCGAGTATATTGATATACTTCGTCAGGGACGCATCCGGGAAATACAGATTACGCTTGACGGCATTGGAGCGGAGCATGATTCCAGGCGCTTCCTTAAGGGCGGCGGGAGTACCTTTGACCGCATCGTAGAGGGCATTGACGCAGCGCTGGAGGCTGGATTCACGATCAATCTCCGGATGGTTCTGGATAGGGAAAATATTGCGGAGTTGCCTGAACTGGCGCGGTTCGCAATCGAAAAGGGCTGGGCAGCCAATCCCAGGTTCAAGACCCAGCTGGGACGCAATTACGAACTTCATACCTGTCAGGCGGACCGCTCCCGTATTTTCGAGCGCGTGGAGATGTACGAAGCAATCTACAATCTAGCCCGAAAGCATCCAGAGATTTTGGAATTTCATCGTCCTGCATTGTCGGTGACTCGTTTCCTCTCCGACAATGGAGAGTTACCCGCACCGATCTTCGACGCTTGTCCCGGTTGCAAGACCGAGTGGGCGTTCGACCTCACTGGCCGCATCTACGCCTGCACTGCCATGGTAGGTAAAGAGGGTGAAGAGTTAGGAACATTTTACCCGGAACCAACAAAAAACCAGGCCATAGTCTCAGAATGGGAAGAGCGCGATGTGACCGTCATTCCAGGGTGCAGGGAGTGTACTTTTCAATTAACTTGCGGCGGTGGTTGTGCAGCGGTGGCGAAAAACCGGACGGGGAGTATAAACGCTCCGGATTGCCGCCCAAGCAGGGAGCAGATCGAAATGGGAATGCAGTTATATTTCGGTGAAAAATAAAACTATACAACAGAGACAATGCAAATACAGAGAAAAGAAAAAAGAATTATATAAGAAGAAATGAGTCATACAGTACCGTTATTTTTCATCAGCCTTTATCGGCGAAATCATAGCCTCAACGGTTCTGATAGTCGATAATAGTTATTTTTCAAATTCTGAGTATTATTAGGCGCTTAAACATTTTTACTTTGTCTTATTTTTTAATACGCTTATCAAGATTAAACAGCATGTTTTTAACTCACCTCTTGATCCCCTCTCTCAAAAAGAGAGGGAAAGACCCATATCTGCATGAAAGAGAATGGATTATAAAATATAACGGGATTTCCCCTCGTCCGTTCACGGGAGAGGGGACATGGGGTGAGGGCGTCTTTATCTGCTCATTTTTTAACCTTTGCTGCGTCAAATAGATAAGCGGTTTTTTTAATATAGAGGAGAATCGCCCATGTCCGACAAAATACTTAACATAAACACCGATGAATGGGAAAACAAATCTCTCCTTCCCGGTAAAGTTGTGCTGGATTTCTATTCCACCGAGTGTCCGCCCTGCGAGGCTCTCGCACCTAAATTCGAATCACTTTCCGAGGTGTATGGCGATGATGTGAACTTCTACAAGATATTCCGTCAGGAAAACCGCTCACTCGCCGACCACTTGGATGTAAAATCATCTCCGACCGTGCTTTTTTTCGAAAATGGCCGCGAAGTTGGAGAACGTCTTTCAGGGGGGATCAGACGGGCAGACCTCGTACGTAATCTTGAGATAATGCTCGGGCCGGAACGCTCAGCGGAGTTGCGGACACAGATTGCGCCCCGGAAAACGGAATGCGATGTCCTTATTATTGGCGGCGGTCCGTCCGGACTTACCGCGGGCATTTATCTTGCCCAGGCAAAAGTGCGGGTTATTCTTGTTGACATCGCTCTCCCCGGCGGGCAGGTGAGTACTACTCACACGGTATCTAATTATCCTGGTTTTTCCGAACCAGTGCCTGGCTGGATGCTCATGCATCATATGAGAGAGCAGGCCAAAGCCGCCGGAGTTGAGTTTCGCTCCGCGGTGGATGTAACCTCCATAGATCTCGATCGAAAAGAGGTGGTCGTGGATGCCATGGAGACCATCGGGGCGCATAAGCTTATTATCGCAACCGGTGCTTCGCCAAGGCCGCTCGGCATCACTGGCGAGCGCGAGTATAGAGGAAAAGGTGTATCGTATTGTGCCACCTGCGATGGCAAATATTACCAGGACCGCGATGTTATTGTTATTGGCGGGGGAAATTCAGCAATCGAGGAGTCTCTCTTTATCGCCAAATTCGCCCGCTCCATTACCATCGTTCACCAGTTCGATGTACTTCAGGCCAACCGAACTGCTCAGAAGCGCGCCTTTGCCGAACCCAAAATCAGTTTTCTCTTCGAGCATGAGCCTCGGGAATTCCGCAGAAATGGTAAGGACATGGAGGTCGAAGTGGAAAAACTTCGGACCGGAGAAAGAAAAACGATACCTTGTGATGGTGTTTTCGTGTTCGCCGGTATGCGTCCCAACCTGGATCTTTTCAATGGCTTGCTCACACTTGATGAATGGGGGTATGTCCTCACCGACGAACAGATGCGTACGAACCTTTCCGGCGTTTTCGCCGTTGGAGACGTACGCTCAAAACCATTTCGCCAAATCACCACAGCGGTTTCCGACGGAACCATCGCAGCAATCGCGGCAGCCAAAGAGTTGGAGGGATAATACAGGTAAGAGTCAGAAATCAGAAAGAAACGATGAGCCTTAATATGAAATCTTTTTAATAGTAGAAAATTATGCCTGCTGTTCATTTTTAATATTTTCAATTCCTGATGATTTTGGTGTGGGGAATGTTGGTTTAATCTTTTCTGGTCATATCATCATTGAAATTATAAAACATAAGCTTTCTCAAGCCTATAAAATCGCAAGAATAAAATTGAATCATACAAATAGAATTTTATTGTCAGAATAATCCCAGGAGGTTAATCATGAGCAAAATTTCTGAAGTTTCCGACATCACATTCAAAACAGAAGTTCTCGATTCACAGAAACCCGCTGTCGTTGATTTCTGGGCATCGTGGTGTATGCCATGCAGGATGTTGACCCCGATTCTTGAAAAAGTTGCAGAAAATAATTCTGAAAAGTTCAAATTCTGCAAATTAAATACTGATGAAAATCCCGAGATATCAACACAATACCGCATCATGAGTATACCGACCGTTATCGTTTTTAAAAACGGCCAGGAGGTTAAGCGGATGATTGGTGTACAGCCAGAAAATAACATTCAAATGGAGCTTGACAGAGTATAACGTAAAATATTGACAGAATCTACTATCTTCGGCGCCGCTGTAAAATAATGAATCACATAAATTAATTGTTTTATCATTAGAGTCTTTTGCAAAAGTATTTGAAAGTGACTGAATGGTTTTTTCGAAGGGTGCATATTTTCTGTATTTACCTATGTATTTAGCCCCGACGAGAGGACATTACGCGTTATCTGGTTTTTTAAGACTGGAACAGAGCATAATTTTCCCGCAACCTTTACGGATTATTGTGAGGATGGTACCGGTCCGAGCAGTGATGGTTCTCTATTGCACCATACGCAGTATTTGATCTGCAGTAAGCGCAAGGATACCGAACATCAAGTGCGCCATTACTTTTACTGCTCCATACACCCGGATCATACGACCGCCGAACTCATCTTTGAGCCGGGAGTTCACCCGTTCCGAAGTGGACCGTTCCCGTAAACGTATCTTCGCGGCAGGCGGCAATTCCCGCGCTCCTCTGTTACGAGGATTGGGATCAATGATGGGAACGTGCCCCAGACTGCGACTATAGGCCTCAATATGCTGACAATCGTAAGCAGAATCTTTGATTTCGTACAGACTCGTCACACGCTGATAGGTCATGGCGGTCAGTGGAAGGGAGACCTGACTGTCATGCAGGGATGCGGAAGTCAACAAAGGGGAAATCGGAATCTGACCATCCGCCGAATCAATATGGAGCTTGAATCCATTCCAAGATTCCATATACCCCTTGCTGTTCACTTTCGTTCCCCGGTCACAGACCGTCGGAAGCTCCGCAACCATCTCCTCAACCGTCATAGTCAGCTGACGTTCAATACGGGTTGGGTCAGGAAGTTGTTCTTCTCCTTTGTGAGGCCGTCCTCGTTTCTTCTTTGGTTTCGATTCTCCTTTCGCTTTCTTTGCAGGCTTCTCCCGTCCTTTTATACTCGTGCTGTCCTGCGAGATGTGTCCGAACAGATGATCGGAAAGATTGCGCTTGACCAGCGCCTGATGCTCCCGCTCGACAAGGCCGCTTTTCGCAAACTCACCAAACGCTCGGGAAAAAGTAGCCTCACGCGGAACCTGATCTCTTTCTGCCCATCCACAGATCCTTCTCAGAATGGAATCGGCCAGAATTTGACCCCGGAAGTTACGGGTGGTAGGAGCATTGCTTACCGCTTTACAACAAATGCACGTCCCAAAGCTTTCCTGCTGGACATGGGGCGACCATACCAATAGTCATCCTTTATCCCTGCTTCGATCCGAACCATCTCCAGGGTGGCGATCACTTTCCGGTGAAACTTGGTGAGCGGCCCCAATTCCTTTTCCAAAAAAGGAAATAAATGCCTTTGAATTCCAAACCATATGTCCGATATTATATGCATCCTAACCCCATTGATATCAGCAAGTTAAATTGTTTGTTCACTGCTTACAATATACTGCTTTTTCAGGGGGTTAGCTATTTCTATATCCCTTCTGGTGACGGTTCTTTTCCTGCTGCTTTAGATTATACTAAAGTCAATTAGACTTTTGCATAAGATTCGCTTGAGACAAATTTATCATTCCCAATTCTCACTCCATCCTCCCCATCTCCCAATTATCCAAACCTTTTACAAATTTTTAAATGCTTCAATAACTCCAAGTAATACAATTAACAAAAGCAATATCCGCCATTTATTTAGTCTTCTTGATTTTTGGGATTTATCTTCTTTTAAGTCGCTTCGTCCCACCTCATACTTATGCTTCAGACTAACT
>JBAYHX010000120.1:0-8488 GCA_041665965.1 Candidatus Latescibacterota bacterium | reverse complement strand
TGAAACCCAGGCAGTGTTGCCCCTCCTTAAAGGGGACCTCGGAGAGATACTGTTGGCTTCAGCCAGAGGCGATCTCTCGGGAGTTGAGGTGGGAACAGAACCGGGAAACGCTCTCTGTGTGGTAATGGCATCCGGCGGGTACCCGGAATCTTACCGTAATGGATATCCCATATGTGGTTTGGACGAAGCTGAACAGGAAGAAAATGTAGAGATATTCCATGCCGGGACTGTAAAGAAAGATGACGTGACAGTAACAGCCGGCGGAAGGGTTTTGGGAGTCACCGCCTGGGGAGGCTCGTTTCTGGAGGCGAGAAACAGGGCATATCGTGCAGTCGAGAAAATTTCTTTTACGGACGCGCATTATCGTAAGGATATAGGATACAGGGCGCTGGAAAGATTAAAATAAAGAAGAAGCAGGAAGTCGTATTTCATCATTGATTAAGAGCTTATCCTTAAATAAGAAATTTGCTGTTTGCTCCTGCTTAATGCCCCCTATCCCTCGATCCCTTTCCCCCATAAATGGGGGCAAGGAAATTTATGTGCCACATGCTGTTCTCTGCCCATCGCAAGGGGGGAAGGTAGCCTGAAAGGCCAGAAGGGGGCAGTCTTAAAACGCGTAATCCTTATTTGCGGACAAGTTCTTACAGACATGATTGACTGTCCGAATCTTCTTTGAGGGGACTGATAGCTTTACAAGGGTAATTCTTTCTTCAGATTATTATTTTTTTGTAAAGGGGTACCTAATGCCGAAAGTAGCTGTTGTATATGGAAGCGCCTCCGATGAGAGCGTGATGAAAGAGGCTCTTGATATACTTGAAGAATTTGGAATCGATTATAAAAAACTCATCATTTCCGCGCACCGTCAGCCTGAAAAAACTGCGGAATTCGCTCAAACCGCCGCTCAGAACGGAATAAAAGTTATCATTGCCGGCGCCGGGCTGGCAGCCGCTCTCCCCGGGGTTATCGCTTCTCATACGATCCTTCCGGTAATTGGCGTACCCATCGGGGGAGGCCCTCTTAACGGAGTAGATGCTCTGTATTCAATCGTTCAGATGCCAAAGGGGATTCCTGTGGCTGCTGTGGGAATTTCGAATGCGAAGAATGCGGCACTCCTCGCTTTGGCGATACTTGCTACAGGCGATGAGCGCCTTTCGACCAGACTGCATGAGTACCGGGCAAAAATAAAATTATGAGCCAAAAGGCAACCATTCAAATCAATAACGCCGCTTCGGTATTAAAAAATGGAGGTATCATTATATATCCAACCGAGACGGTCTATGGAATTGGGTGCGATCCTCTGAACGCTGATGCAGTTGATAGAACGATGAAGTTAAAACAGCGTGATAGTTCAAAAACCATGCTTCTTTTGGCAGAATCCCTCGAAATGGTAGAAGCTATGGCAGGTACATCAGATATACTCGCTCACACCCTCGCGGAACATTTCTGGCCGGGGCCGCTCACCATGATTATCAAACCTTCAAAACCCGTTCCGGAATATTTGAAAGGCAGCACAGGCGGTGTTGCTTTTCGTGTTACTTCCCACAGGCTGGCTTCGGCTATCATCCGCGAGTTCGGAAGGCCGATAATTTCTACAAGCGCCAATATTACCGGTCAAAAACCCATTGTCACCTATGAAAGTGCGTATAGAGAATTCGGATCGAAAGCGGATCTCGTCGTTGATAATACCGAACCGCTTTCAGAAAAACCAAGCACCATTATCGATATAACCTCCGGCCGTGTTGTAATTGTCCGTCCCGGAGGGATCGGTCTGGTGGAACTTCAGGAGATCAGTGGAGATGTTCCTGCGCAGTAAAATCAACCAAATTCTCTTTATTTCCGGGATTATATGGCTGGGAGTCATGGGCTGTATATATATGGTTCACTATGTCAAAAGCGGAGCCCCGGAACTGGGGTATTTCAGCTCTGATGTAAAATTCAATTCGGAATCAAAGCTGTATTTCAGCATATACAAAGATGGGAAAAAAATCGGGTATAAAAGTGAAACACAGTTCAGTTACCCGAATCTGAAAATCTTCCGTGAGCAAACAGTGCTGAAAATGTATGAGTCGGGCATATCGAGAGAAGTTTTTATCCAGAACACAACCGGAATCGATTCGCTGACATTTCGGTCCAAACTCATTGATTACCGTATTCAATCCGGGTCTCATGTGTATCTCTTCAATGGGGAAGTAAACGGTGACAGTCTGCTTATCAGTGTGAAAAAGAATAATGAATCCCGCTGGTTACGAGGGTATTTCCCGGTGGGAGAAAAGATTATGACTTCTCCGGCGGCTCTTCCATACATCATGCACCGTATGAAGAACGATACGGTCGCCGTAAACCTCTTTGACCCTGCTGTATTCAAACCCTATACGGTAATTATTAACCGTATGGGAGAGGATGTAAAATCTATCGGAGGTGTGAAATATCATTTATTCAAGTATTCTCTGAATTTCGGAGAACGATTGTCATATGTATGGCTGGATTCTGATGGGAAACCATTGAAATATGAGGGAATATACCTGTTTGGAGAAGGAATCGGAGCATTCACTGTCGAAAAATCCCTTGACCGCAATCTGTTCATGCTGCCATTGATAAGCGCCCTGGGGAGGGATGTGGTGGACAGCTTGAAAATATATCCCGACCGTGACATTCCGAATCCTCGAAGCCTGAAGTACATGAAAATCGAGCTTGACGGGATCCGTGCGGCGAATATAGACGTTTCAGATTCTTTATCCAATAAGGAAATCATTTCCGTTAATCCCGTTGTTTTCGGTATTTACCGTCTGCCGCTGAAAACAGGGGGAAATCTATTTGCAAAATCAGCTGTGAAAGATACAACATTACTGGGTATAAGCGATTATATTCAGTCGAAAGATGCCCGTATATTCCGCATGGCAAGAAGCATTGTTTCTTCCGAAACCGACACGTTAAAGATGGCGCATGCCATCAATCGGTGGGTGTTTACAAAGATGCGAAAAGAACCGGATATCCGGATATCCCGCTCCATCGATATTCTCCGAGACATGAAAGGCGGTGTGGATGAACATACAAAACTCTTTACCGCTCTTACCCGCTCGATCGGTATACTTACCCGAATTCATACCGGATTGGTCTACGACCAAAAGAGTTTCCGGTATCACAGCTGGGCATCGGTGTTTGCGAATGGAGCATGGCATAATCTTGATCCCTGGTTTGGTCAGGATGAGGCAGACGCTTCGCATGTAACCCTTGTTCAGGGAGATTTCGACCGAATAGTTGAAATACTGCGGCTTTCAAACATGATTTCAATAAAAGTTCTCGAATACAGGTAAAAAGCCATGGACAACCCTATGATCACTATCGAAGGAGTTACAAAAAGATACGGTTCTCTTACTGCAATTTCCAATCTTACCCTGCAGGTTGGAAAAGGGGGGATTTTTGGTTATCTGGGACCGAACGGGTCGGGAAAAACCACTACGATAAAATTAATCATTGGCCTTGTCAGATCCGATGAAGGACGTATTACCGTAGACGGTATCGATGTTGCAAATGATCCTATCGCGGTGCGGTCTATTATTGGTTTTGTTCCGGATACGCCGTTCATCTACAATAAATTGACAGGCCGTGAATTTTTACGGTTTGTCGGCGGTCTTTACAGTATGGAAAGAAAAGATATGGAAAACCGTATCGAGTGGCTTTGCGACACTTTTGAAATGAACGGCTGGATAGACCGTCGGACAGAGGAATACTCGCACGGCATGAAGCAGAAGGTGGTTATGGCGGCGGCCTTCCTTCACAGGCCGAAACTCCTCATCGTTGATGAACCGATGGTAGGTCTCGATCCTCAAAGCGCACGGCTGGTAAAGGATATGCTTACCCTGATCAGTGAGCATGGAACCACCGTTTTCATGTCCTCGCATGATCTTTCCGTGGTTCAGGAACTCTGTCATCGTATGGCAATCATCTATAAGGGCAGTATCGTTGCAGAAGGCACCCTCGATGATCTCCGAAAACATGCAGAGATGGAAGGTGAGAGCCTTGAGAATCTTTTCCTTAAATTGACAGGAAATACAACGAAAGCTACCTTTATGGAATAGAAGCAATAGAAAGGTTTGTACGAAATATTTTAAAAGATAATCTGCTTATATTTTTGTATGACTTCTCTATTCAATCGTTAATTTCATATTTTTTACCTAAGATTTTTCAACCGGTGATCGCATGCAAACTTTAGAAACATTTCTCGTCTGCAAAAGCAAGCTTTGGGCGTCCCTTATTCTGGATAAGAAGAAAGATGCACTTATCAGAAATGTATCAACCGCAATGGTTTTGGCAGTGCTCCTCATCGCTGCATATTTCTTTTTCCATGATTTGATTTTTACCTATGTGGTCAGCCTTGACGAGATTGGATTTCTGCTAATCGACCGTCTGGTTTCACTCGGATTTCTGACATTTTTCTTTATGCTGATCATCTCGAGTTTTGTTGCGGCAATTGCGACTCTGTTCCGGTCCGATGAAACCGAATATCTTTTCAGCACCCCTATTCCTGTCCTGGATCTCTTTACCGGAAAATATATCGATACAGTCATCTACAGTTCCTGGGCAATTCTCATAATGGGTCTGCCTATTCTCTACTCGTATGCCCGGATTCGTCATTTCGGAATAATAGAATACTTTCTCACCGGTATTTTCGTTCTTGCACCATTTGTGCTGATCGCCACCTCCCTAGGCGTCATGCTCGCTATTCTCACATTTTATGCTTCCAGGAAATTCAGCCTGAAAAAAATTATTTTGTTCGGTGTTATTATTTTTGCAGGAATACTCTATTCTTTAATCACATTTTCTCAGCCGACACAGCTTCAGATACCATTTACGGAAGATTTTCGGTCGCTTAATCTGTTCATCAATAATTTTCAACTGAATTCAAATCCATTCATGCCTAATTTTTGGTTCATCCAGAGCCTCCGCGCACTTGTACTGCATAATTACATCCATTTTATTCTTTATTCTGCGGGGCTTCTTTCCACTGCTTTTTTTGCCACCATGCTCCTCTATAAACTTGTTCAAAAGAAATATTTTGCCACCTGGCAGAATTCTCTCGCCGGATCGATTTCACAGCGGACCTCTCACGGCTCCATGAAACCAAAGTCCTTTCTCACCTTCAATCCGGCATCAAGCCAGGAAAACGCCCTTCTCCGGAAGGATATTCTCACATTTATAAGGGATCCCGGTCAATGGGCGCAGCTTTTTCTCCTGCTTGCCCTTCTGGCAATATATTTTTTTAATATCCGGTATGTTCCTAAAGATATCGAGATAGAAAAATGGCGCACAATCATTGCCATTATGAATCTTGGTTTTTCGGGATTTGTTCTGGCCACTTTGGCGGTACGATTTATCTACCCCTCAATAAGCCTGGAAGGCAAATCTTTCTGGGTGATAATTTCGGCTCCAATTTCTTTAAAAACGATATTTTGGCAGAAATATCTTTTTGCATTCATCACTTTTCTTATTATAACTGAACCGATAGCTCTCCTTTCCGGTTTGATTTTACATATGGACTTATTTCATTATATCATTACCGCGGGTGGAATTCTCGTGATGAGCATTTCTCTTTCCTGTCTCGCAGTTGGTTTTGGAGCTGCTTATCCATATTTTCTTGATCAGAATCCAAGCCAGATTGCATCCAGTCCGGGAGGAGTATTGACCATTGGCATATCGCTTGGTTATCTTGGACTCATGCTGGGTTTGATTGCAATTCCAGCATATAAATATACCGGGTATCTCGTTTCCGGCGGCAGCTTTCCGATAGCAGCGGTTGGTGTTTCAACAGCGCTCATTTTTATTCTTAATGTTCTTATGATTGCAATCCCTATCGGAATTGGATATCGGTCGTTAATGCGAAGAGAGTTTTAACATGCTTCGAAATCTATGTTGTATTATCGCTGTTATCTTGTTTTTCCCGGGCGTGAATAGCCATGCCCAGAGCGAATCGTCTCCCATGAAAATACGGGTGAACAGGATGGTATTCAGCCAAGGGAATAGATATGCATTCTATTTACCTACGTTTGAATTCCATTTTAAGTTTCAGGACCAGTTCAACAGGGTTAGGAGCGTTATAACGGCTGATTATGATTATCGTCGCCAGGACATGGGCTTCGGTATGAGTCATGCGTTGTATAAGTATATCGTAAATCCCGGCATTTCAGTGGAAGATAACCTGTATTTTAGAAAAGTATTCAATGATTCTACCGGCATCTGGAACAGAAACCAGTCTATAACCCCTTTTCTTGTACATGAATTGTCCAAAGAGTCTTATGTGGGAATGGAGTTTAAATTTGAGCAGCAGTCATCACCGAAAATCCGTCAGGGCGCCAATATAGTAAGGTATTATGACCGATCTATTAAAGTATATTACATTTTTCAACCAAATCAACGAGAACTCTGGAACAATAATGTTTGCTATCTTTCTTTCGAACGGTCATATAAAATGTTGAAGGGAAGTTATAACTACCTGCTTCTTGAATCGCTTTTCCAATATGGAGTAGAGTTTAACCGTTATATCCGTTATAAAAACGTTCTCAGTTTTCGCGGAAATTTAACGCCGCAGAAATCGCCCCTTTTTTTTATGGGAGGTCTTTCCAACTTGATCGGGTATGAAAACGATGAGTTCTGGGGACGTCGGGCCGCTTACATTCAGAATCTTTTAGAGGTAAAACCTTTCCCTGATTTTGAATTTTCAATAAGCCGAGGGAAATTCAAACGGTTGGCTTTACTTCTGCAGATAGACGCTGGAAAGGTTGCAGGAGCTCCGGATATTCCAGATGTCAAAATACAGAATGAAAAATGGAAAATTGGTATGGGTATCGGTCTCGGCGTTAATACGGACCTTCCCCTTATGAAAAAAACCGACCTTCATTTTTTACTCGCTTTTCCTTCTGATGATCCCGAAAACATAAAATTCTATGCAGGATTCGGCGGCTGGATAAATTGATTTAGTATTCTTAAAGCTATGTAATAATAAATATTCCAAAATAATTAAGGTAGAAAGTGAAAAATTTTGTTTTAGTCTTTGTTTGTACCGGAAACACCTGCAGAAGCCCGATGGCTGAAGGTATAATGAAAGATATTGTTTTCCATGAAGCCTCTCGTCATCGTATCATACCCATAGAAATACTGTCAGCCGGTATTCAAACTCTCGATGGTCAGCCCGCTTCACTGTTTGCTATTGAAGTTGCTGGAGAGCATGGAATAAATTTGAATTTTCACAAGTCGAGACTTTTATCCAGTGATATAGTACGGAACGCCGACCTTATCGTAACAATGGAAAAATATCACTCCGATTATATACATTTTAAGTTTCCGGAAGCAAACATGGTTTATGAATTAAAAAACTATCCGGAAGGGAAAATATCCGATTATGAATTATCAGGTATACCGGACCCGATTAATCAGGGTATCGAAGCATACAGAGCTGTATTCGATGATCTGAAACATGAACTGAATCGAATATCGCAATTGATATTCCGGCTTGTTCTTAAAACCCATGCAATGGTATGAAATAACGGGGGAATAAGGTGCAGTCAAACGGATCTATGGTATATTCAACCATCTCCGCTTACATTATTACAAAAAACGCGGAAGCAACTATTGGCGTTTCTTTGAGAAGCATTTCATGGGCAGACGAAATAGTTGTTGTTGATTCGGGGAGCACTGATAAAACTGTCGAGATATGTGAGAAGGCCGGCGCCAGAGTGTATAATGAACCTTTTCGGGGATTTGTCGAACAAAAGAATCTGGCAATGAGTTATTGCCATTGTGATTGGGTTTTTAACCTGGACGCTGATGAAGAGGTGACTCCTGAACTCAAGCGGTCTATTCTGGAAGTATCTAAAAATCCTAATCCCTCTTCTGATATTGCAATATATACAGTTACCCGTAAGACATGGTATATGGGAAGATGGATTCTTCACAGCGGCTGGTATCCTGAGTACCGTGTTCGTCTTTCAAGAAAAGAAAAAGCTCGTTGGGTAGGAGAGATGCTTCACGAAAAATTAGAGGGTGATGGGGATATAGGACGTCTTTCTGGAGACCTTTTGCATCGTCCATATGCTGACCTTGGCGAACATATGAGAAAAATGAACGTATATACGGATATTTGGGCTAGAAAAGAAAAAACACGGGGGCGTAAAGCATCCTGGTGCGACATACTTTTCAGACCGATTGTTTCCTTTACAAAGATGTATGTTCTACGGTGCGGATTCCTGGATTTTGGTCCCGGCTTGATTATTTCTATCATGGGCGCCTGGTATACGTTCATGAAATATGCTCGGCTTCTTGAACTTTGGAGAAATTCAAATTGATCGAAATTCGTTATAATGATAGCTAATTGCAAAAGTCGTTTTATACGTAAAAAAAGAAGGCAAGTTATTAACTACAGCCCCCTATCCCTCTATCCCTTTCCCCCGGAGGGGGCAAGGGAAGTTATTGTTTCACAGTCAATTCCTGCCCC
>JBAYHX010000119.1:0-8639 GCA_041665965.1 Candidatus Latescibacterota bacterium | reverse complement strand
GGAAAGATGGACCGAGCACACCGGATGGCGCCTTTTTCTTCCTCGACAGCGGTATATCGGTAAAAATCTCTTCTCTTATGATCTATTATAAGGTTGAAAATATTACCGGCGAGGATATGCAGTGGTTTAATACCCTGGGCTGGCAGGGGATGAATTCTCTCTGGGGTATCCGATGGGAACTGAGAAATTAATAAATGAGACTGAAATAAACAGTAAAAGATGAAATACTTGATATATTTCTCGCAAAGTTCGCAATGTCATTAAAGAAAGTATTAACCTGAAATATTTTTTACATGGCGCTGAATAATATAATATAATCAGTAAAAATCTTATTTCCTCTTCGCAGGTTTTGCGAGAGATAACTATTTTAAAATTTCCGCTTCTCTTTGCCGGGTAGAGATAATGCTTGATTTGAATAAAAAGAAAAAAGAACGGGTGATCATCGTCGGCGCAGGTGAAAAGTATGGGAAATCGCTCGGTCTGGCAGGTTCTCTACCGTTGGATGAGATCCGGCTTTTAGCCGACACCGCAGGCGCCGAGATTGTTGGAACGGTAATCCAGGCGCGCTCCCTCATAGATCCAACTTACTATATAGGCAAGGGCAAGGTGCAGGAGTTGAAAGAAGAGATAGAAAATCTCGAAGCCACTACGATTATTTTTGACAACGACCTCTCCCCGGCACAGGTTTCGAACCTTGAGGAATTACTCGAAGTAAAAGTCGTTGATCGAACAGGGCTGATTTTGGACATTTTCGCTCTCCGTGCAAGAACCCGTGAGGCGAAGACCCAGGTTGAACTGGCTCAGTTGAAATATCTTCTTCCTCGCCTGACACGTAAATGGACTCATCTTTCACGTCAGGTAGGAGGAATCGGAGTAAGAGGTCCCGGTGAAACCCAGCTTGAGGTGGACAAGCGCAAGGTAAGAACCCGTATTGCTCATCTGGATGAAATTCTTGAAAAAATCACCCGTCAGCGGTCTGTTTCACAGAAGAAGAGAAGCGGGCAATTTAAAATTACTCTGGTTGGTTATACAAACGCCGGGAAATCATCACTACTGAACGCATTAAGCAAAGCTGACGTTCCGGTCGAGGACAAGCTTTTCAAAACTCTCGATTCTGTTACGAGGCTTATCAAGTTTAAAGACGCTCCGGATATTCTCCTTTCCGATACAGTGGGATTCATACGAGATTTACCGCATGATCTTGTAGCGTCATTCACATCCACTCTGGATGAAGTTCGAAATGCTGAATTGCTTCTCCATGTTGTCGATATCAACAATCCTGATTGGGAAGGTCAGACCAAAGTTGTAAACCAGGTTCTCTTCGATCTTGGCGCTACCGATATTCCTGTCATAATCGTTTTCAACAAGATAGACCTGATAGATAATCCCGCTTTCATGCAGTCACTCGAGACAAGGTATCCGGGGTCCATCCCCGTTTCTACTCTAAATGGCCTTGGACTGGATAGTCTCCGTGAATCGATAATAAAAGCCGCAATGTCCGGTCAGGTAACACTCACCATGGATTTTGGAACTGATGATGGAGATATTCTCCGTGAGGTTTATCGCCAGGCGGTTATTATTAAATCCGAGGGATATGATGAAATCCTGCGTCTCACATTCACTCTTCCCGTTTCGCAGGCTGGAAAGCTTCACTTATTTGATATTCTCGCTTCAAAGCTTGAAAAGTCTTGACACATCAAGGTAAAATACTTTATATTTTGTACTCACGGGCGATTAGCTCAGATGGTTAGAGTGCCTGCTTGACATGCAGGAGGTCACTAGTTCGATCCTAGTATCGCCCACCATTTCTATAAGTTAAGCTCAATCCTTGTAGTATACAGTGCACAGTCATTGTGGACGAATGATAAATATGATTTAAACAGTCATACATAGCGTACCCTTTATGACCAGGGTGCGCTTTTTTTATTTGCATGAAAGTTCCGTGAAAGGAAAGTATATGATAGTAACATTTCCTGATGGAAGCGACAGGGAATTCCCGGAAAATTCAACCTTTTTGGATGTGGCAAAGTCCATAAGCGAGGGTTTTGCCCGAAAGGTTCTCGCTGCGAAAGCAAATGGTTGTCTTTACGATATCAACCGGCAGGTGCCCGGTGATGTTTCTATAATATTTTTGACTTTTGATGATGACGAGGGCCGAAAGGTTTACTGGCATTCAACTGCGCATATTATGGCTGTAGCGGTTAAACGGGAGTTTCCTGATGCACGGGTTGCCATCGGACCGGCTATAGATGAAGGATTCTATTATGATTTCGATGTGAAAAAGCCTTTTACTGAAGATGATCTTCAAAAAATCGAAGACTCAATGAAAGCGGTAATAGCTGAAAATCCAGCTTTTGTGAGGATTGACACAACTCGTGATGAGGCGCTGGCTTTATTCCGTGACGAATGTGAACCTTATAAAGTAGAAATTGCCTCCGAATTAGCAGAAGATATTCCTGTAAGTCTTTACCGGCTTGGAGATTTTGTTGATCTCTGCCGCGGTCCGCATGTCCCATCGGCTGGAATGATAAAGGCGTTCAAGCTCCTTAATACTGCTGGCGCCTATTGGCGGGGGAATGAAAATAATACAATGCTCCAGCGCATTTACGGTGTTTCGTTCCCTGATAAGAAGATGCTTGCGGATCGTCTTGCCTGGCTGGAAGAGGTAAAGAAACGCGACCACCGTGCTCTTGGAGCAAAGCTCGATCTTTTCAGTATGGATGAGGAAATCGGCCCCGGCCTGATTCTTTGGCACCAGAACGGCTCACTCATTCGTGAAATTATTGAAGACTACTGGCGAAGCGAACACCGGAAACGCGGCTATCAACTTGTATTTACTCCTCATATTGCATCCGAGAAAATATATCAGCGCTCCGGTCATCTGGAGAATTATGTCGAAAACATGTATTCGCCAATGGATATTGACGGCACTCCATACTATGTAAAGCCGATGAATTGCCCCGGGCATATAAAGATTTTTAAATCACGGATGCGTTCTTACCGTGAACTTCCCCTGCGCCTTTGCGAGCTTGGAACTGTTTATCGGTATGAGCGTTCCGGAGTATTACACGGTCTTTTCAGAGTCAGGGGATTTACCCAGGATGATTCGCATATTTTCTGTACTCCCGAACAAGTTGTTGAGGAAGTCAGGAGTGTATTAAATTTTGTTGTTGAATTGATGAGAATTTTCGGTTATGATTATACAGCATATCTGTCTACACGGCCCGAAAAATCGCTTGGCGATGATGATTCTTGGAATAATGCTATTGCCGCTTTAAAAACTGCTCTTGAAATAGATAATGTAAAATATGTTTTAGATCCGGGCGAGGGTGTTTTTTACGGTCCAAAAATTGATATCAAACTAAAGGATGTTCTTGGCAGGATGTGGCAGGGGCCGACCATTCAGGTCGATTTTCAGCTTGCCAACCGTTTCGATATCAACTATATAGGCAACGATGGCAATGAACACCGTGTGGTGATGATACACAGGGTGGTTCTCGGTTCAATGGAACGTTTTATCGGTGGTTTGATCGAGCATTACGCTGGTGCATTTCCCGTCTGGCTTTCTCCCGTACAGGCGTCTATCATGCCTATAACCGATGGCCAACATGAATATGCTTTATCTTTATCCAAACGATTGATTTCTGCCGGAATACGAGTAGAGTTGGATCAGAGAAATGAAAAAGTAAATCGCAAAATACGTGATGCTGAGGAAATGAAAATTCCTTATATGCTTGTTATTGGTCAGAAAGAAGTTGATGCAGGAACAGTATCGGTCCGTAAACGCGGGAAAGGTGACATCGGAGTTTTCCCGGCGGAAGAGATCATTGCCCGTATTCGTAAAGAAGATGACGAAAAATCACGGGATTGAACACTTTTTAAGGAGGGTTTCCCTATTAACGAGAAAAAAGTCAGAGTAAATGAACAGATTCAAGTCTCACCTATACGGTTGATTGATGAGGAAGGTAAACAGGTGGGCGTTATTCCCATCGAAGAAGCTTTACGGCTGGCAGAGAATGCACATCTGGATCTGGTTGAGGTTTCACCAACCGCAAAACCTCCGGTATGCAGGATAATGGATTATGGCAAATTCAAGTATGAGATATCAAAAAAGGTAAGAACTGCCCGTAAGCACCGTCATGTCATCCATGTAAAAGAAATAAAGTTGCGTTCGGAAATTTCCGATCATGATTTCGAATTCAAAATGAAACATGCCGAGGAGTTCTTCCAGCGCGGGGACAAGGTCAAATTTACTCTCGTGTTCCGTGGACGCGAGGCTTTACATCGCGATATAGGGGAAGAAGTTTTAAAGAGGGTTACCCAGGCTCTTGAAGATAAAGCGGCAGTAGAATCCGGTATTCGATCCGAAGGTCGTAACCTTATGCTTATTATGGCGCCCAAATAAGGTTTTCTGTTGTATGTGATATATAAATCAGAATTGGGCGCGGGGCAGGGAGAATAACCCCTGTTGTTTTGCATTTTGTAACGATAAATCAAAAAATATATTTTTGTATTATAAAAAAGGCCTTTTGGAATTGATTTCCGGGCCTTTTTGTATTATCTTACATCGCTGGCTTTATGGAAATATATAATAATGATGCTGTAAGCTCTGATTAATAAGGATATTACTGATATTAACTTGTATAGAGAGTGAAAGGAATTTTCAATGCCTAAAATGAAATCTCTCAAATCTGCGGTGAAACGTTTCAAGTTGACCGCGGGAGGACGGGTGAAGCGCGGTAAAGCGTATGCAAGCCATCTTCTCAAACAAAAATCCACTAAACGAAAAAGAAATTACCGTCGCCCCGCTTTCCTTACATTGGCAGATGAAAAGCGTATCAAGGACATGATCCTTTAAAGGGAGGAACAATAGATGCCAAGAGTATCTACCAGTGTGGCTTCCAAAAAAAGGAAGAACAAAGTATTTAAAATGACCAAAGGATTCCGTGGCGGTCGTTCGAAACTTTTTAGAACGGCGCAGGAAACTCTTGATCGTGCTCTTGTCTTTTCCTACAGAGGTAGAAAAGAACGTAAAAGAGATTTTCGCAGCCTCTGGATTGCAAGAATAAATGCCGCTTCCAAATCGAACGGAGTTTCTTATTCTGTTTTAATCGACGCCCTCATTAAGAGTGATATAAGGTTGAATAGAAAAATTCTTGCCGACCTGGCAGTAAGAGATAGCGCGGCTTTTAAAGCAATTTTGGATAAGGCAATGGCTGTCAGTTAGAATTGTATTGGATTATTATTTCTTTTTAAATTTATGGAACTTAAAGCCCTCTTTCCAGTTGGGTGATTATTTGGGAAGAGGGCTTTGTTAATTTTGATATAAGGTTTTCCTTGACAAGTTTCTTGTAATTCTTTAAAATGTATAGCGTAAAAGGTAAATGAATAAATAGCAGCTAAAATCGATTTTCCCTTTCTTGCCGGATAGTAATTTGATAACGGTATGAGATTATGGAAACAAGCGACCTTCTGGAACGTTCGGTATTAAAGATTGTTGAAGCATATCAACAACTTAAGGAAGATAGAGACAGTCTTAAAAGAAAGGTGGATAGTGAGGACGGGGAACTCCGAAGAGCGGAGGAAACCATTCGGAATTTAGAAAGTGAAATCGAAAGATATAAGCTGAAGGAAAATAATTTTGACGATTTAATTTCCAAAAAGCATGAAATAAAAGAACAGATACAGGGGATTATTCAAAGAATAGAATCTTTTGAAACACAAAATACTTTAGATCAGGTCACGAACGGTTAAGGTAAAAAGCTCTTTTTAAAAGTAGTCTGGAATGAATGAATCATATAAAACAACATTAATAAAGATCATGGGGGAAGAATACCCCATTAAAAGCGACGCCGATTCAGAACACATGCAGAAGCTTGCGCGATATGTTGAGGAAAAGATTTTAAATATATCTTCTAAAATAAAGCTTCCTCCTCATTTGAAACCCGAAATTCTGGCTGCGCTGGTGATAGCAGATGAATATTTCAGCGAAAAGCAGAAAAATGCTGAAATTGATCAGAAATTAAACAAATTAATGTTGGTTCTTGAAAAGAACTTTTGATAAGAGCTTTCAGGCTGATTCAATAACCACATTTTGTGGATTCATTGATTTACCTCATCCACCGTTTGTGATTCGCTGAGTTCCTAAAGAACTTTTGGTGAATTATATGGTGGTTTTTTTATTTGGAAAATACAGGTAGTATTCGGGGGGAAACAGTATGAGTTTAACAGTAATTATTGTCGTAATTTTTGTTTCTTTGGTAATAGGGCTGGGAATATTCATTATTGGATGGATTACTGCGAACAAGGTCAATCATGCAAAAATGAACAATGCTGAAGCCTATGCAAAGAAGATTACAGAAGATGCGGAGCGGGAAGCTGAAAACATAAAAAAAGCATCGGTTCTAGATGCAAAGGATGAATGGTATAAAGAGCGGACAAAGTTCGAAAAAGAAACCCGCGATACCCGTCAGGAAATTGAAAAGCTGGAACAGCTCCTCCACGATCGTGAAAGGAAGCTTGACAAGAAGGTTGATATTCTTAATGCGAAAGAACGGAATATCATTATAAAGGAACGAGAAATCGCCGCCAAGGAAAAGTCACTTCGGGTTAAGACCGATCAACTGAATCAGCTTTTTGTCGAACAGAATGAGAAGCTTGAGCACATTTCCGGGATGACCGCCGATGAAGCCAAGGAACTACTCATGGCCAATCTGGAAAAAGAAGTCAAGATCCAGGCTTCCAAACTGGCTAAAGATATCCGTGACAAGGCGATCCGTGAGGCCGAGAAGGAAGCTAAGGAGATTGTCATACGTGTTATTCAGAGGTGCGCCGCTGAGCATACAACTGAATCTTCCGTTTCTGTGGTTCCCCTTCCGAACGATGAGATGAAAGGCCGCATCATCGGTCGTGAAGGACGTAACATACGATCTTTTGAAACGAACACGGGTGTAGATGTTATTGTTGATGACACACCGGAAGCTGTAATTCTATGCGGTTTTGACCGTATCCGTCGCGAAATAGCTAAAAAAGCCCTTGAAAAGCTTGTTGCCGACGGCCGTATTCATCCATCGAGGATTGAAGAAGTTGTGGAGAAGTCAAGAGCCGAAGTCGAGGCCTCATTTATGGAACTGGGAGAAAATGCCGCACTGGAATGCAAGGTTTATAATCTTCATCCAAAACTTATCGAGCTTCTCGGTCGTTTGAACTATCGTTCCAGTTATGGTCAGAACGTTCTTCAGCATTCCATCGAAGTTTCCATCTTTGCGGGTTTAATCGCAACAGAGCTTGGACTTGATGTACAGACTTCCAGAAGGGCAGGACTCCTTCACGACATAGGTAAAGCACTCGACCATGACATGGAAGGAACTCATACAGAAATTGGATTGATGCTGGCTCGGAAGTATAACGAAAACGAGATTATACAGGATGCCATCGCGTCTCTCCATGAGGATCAGGAAGCTGCCTACCTGATTTCCGCTATTGTTCAGTCCGCCGATACCATTTCCTGCGCCCGGCCGGGAGCAAGACGTGAAGATCTGGAATCTTATGTAAAACGTCTGGAGCGGCTGGAAGAACTTGCGGATTCGTTTAGCGGTGTTGAGAAGACATATGCAATTCAGGCTGGCCGCGAAATCCGGGTAATGGTCAACACAGATATTGTCGATGACGCTCAGGCAAGCCAGCTTTCTTTCGATATTGCAGAAAAAATAGAGAAAGACCTTGATTATCCGGGTCAGATTAAAGTGACAGTCATAAGGGAAATGCGTTCCATTCAGTATGCCAGGTAGGGGGACAGGTGAAGATACTTTTTGTTGGTGATATTTTCGGCCAGCCGGGGAAACACGCTGCATCAAAGTTCATTCCTCAGTTTATTAACGAAAAGAAGATAGATTTATGTATTGCAAACGGGGAAAATGCAGCAGGAGGTTTCGGGTTAACAGAAAACATCGCCGATAAGCTTTTCTCCTTTGGGGTAAATGTGATCACCTCCGGTAACCATATTTTTGACCGTCAGGAAGCAAATGATCTACTCCCCAGGTCAACGACCATTCTCCGGCCTGCCAATTATCCTCCAAGCGTTCCTGGCCGCGGATACACGACAGTAAAAGCAAAGAACGGAATGAAGGTCGGCATAATGAATCTCCAGGGAAGAATATTTATGGCTCCCATAGATGATCCGTTCCGTACGGCTGACGATCTTATAGACCGACTACGTGAGGAAACACGGATTATCTTTGTAGATTTCCATGCAGAAGCGACCTCTGAGAAAATGGCGCTCGCATGGTACCTTGACGGGAGGGTTTCAGCAGTAATTGGAACCCATACACATGTAATGACAGCTGATGAAAGAATTTTGCCAAAGGGAACGGCTTTTCTAACCGATGTGGGGATGACCGGTCCGCATGATTCGGTAATTGGAGTACGGGTTGAACAATCACTCCAGCGGATAATGAAACAGGTTCCTGTTAGGTTTTCACCGGCCGAAAAAGGAATAAAGTTCTCGGCGGTTATCATCGAGATTAATGATTCCACCGGAAAGGCGCTTTCAATAGAGCGCGTATTTGAAGATGATGTGGAATGAAAAAATGTCCGATGAGGAGAAAAGGCCTTCAGGCCGCCTGACTGTTACCGAATTG
>JBAYHX010000118.1:0-8648 GCA_041665965.1 Candidatus Latescibacterota bacterium | reverse complement strand
TCTTCCATGATCGAAATGAAAAAGAAGAGAATAATGATGTTCGGGATAAATACAAGAACCCCGCCGACTCCTGCAATGATTCCATCCACTGCGAGCGACCTGATGAATCCTTCAGGGAGAACAACACTCAAAAATGCTCCGAGAGATGAGAATACCTGCCCGATCCAAACGGTCGGATAGTGTCCAAAACGGAATGTTACCTGAAACATGCACCAAAGAACGATGAGAAAAAGGGGAAATCCGAACCAGCGGTCGGTTACCACTAAATCAATTTTTTCCGAATAGGATTGATACTTGCGCTCTTTTGTTTTCAGGCATTCTGCCACTGCCCCCGATGAATACCCATACCTTCCGGATGTAACCAGGCTCTCGACACTCATTCCCTCCAATTCTTCCAGATGACGGCGCTCAATCTCGATTGCCCGTATATCATCATGGGAGATATTGACGGTAAAAGAATCTAACGCTGCTGGCGGTCCGAACGTGAGCAGATTGATCGCAGCCCACCTCTCGTTCAGAGAGGTCTTCCCTATAATCAATTCTGTTACCCGCTCGATAGCGTGTTCCATTTCATGGCTGTACCGGGGCGGTTTCCCGATAGCAGGGATTTCGGAGCGCGCGGCTTTAAGCGCTGTAGACATAAGGTCAAACACCCCTTTTCCCCTTTTGCCCACCGTTTTCATGCAGGGGACGCCAAGAAGGTGCGAGAGTTGTTCGACTTTAAGAGTATTACCCAGATTTTCAAACTCATCATACATGTTGAGAGCGATAACACATGGCTTTCCTGTTTCGATAATCTGCGCTGCCAGATAGAGATTTCTCTCCAGCTGGGTAGTATCCACGACAATAATGACAGCGGACACTTGCTCGGAGATAATCACATTTCTGGCCACCTGTTCATCGGGAGAATGAGGGGTCAGGCTGTATGTTCCCGGCAGGTCGATGAACGTCACTGTGACGTCATCTACCTGTGCGATACCTTCCTTTTTCTCCACTGTCACACCCGGATAATTGCCGACATGCTGCCGTGAGCCGGTGATATAATTAAAAAGGCTCGTTTTACCGCTGTTCGGATTTCCGGCCATGGCGATAACGATGGGTTCCGCCTGGTTCATCTGTATCTTCCTCGATTATCAGCGTTCTGGCCTCACTTCTCCTGATTGCCAGGGATGTGCCTCGTACCTTGATCTGAATCGGATCTCCCAGAGGGGCAGAACGTACCATTTCAACAAGAGTACCTGGCAGTAAACCAAGGTCCATAAGCTTTTGCCTCATGATGCCGGGGGCATTGATTTCGGAAATTATTCCCCGCGCGCCCGGTTCGAGATCATTCACCGTTTTCTTATGAGCCGAATGCGGAAACGGTCGTTTTATATTCTGCTCAATATAGTCAGTTAATTTTTCAGTGGTGCCCGGGCTCAGTACATGCTCGATGCGGCAGGCTTCCTCTTCCGCGGTTTCATCATCAACACCAACGAGTTCACTTAAAAAAACACGGATGATCCTGTGACGGGTTGCAATTTTCTCCGCTTCGACAGTACCTTCCGGTGTAAGTTCTATGTATTCGTATTTTTCATGACGAATGAGGTTTGAAGTTTCAAGATTCTTCAGCGCTCCATTGACACTGGGCATACTTACGCCGAGTCTCTTTGCAACATCCCGAACCCGAACGGCAGATGTCTTTTTTGCGATCTCGAAAATTGCTTCGAGATAATCTTCCATACTTGAAGAAAGAGTCATATCAATATCCGGATCGAATGATTAGTCTTGTAGAACTAAGTTATGAATGCCTAACATTAATATAAATAAAAAAATTTCCAACATAAAGAATTATTAACTAATTTTTAAAAATATTAACGGTAACAGAGCGCTCTCTTGTTCAGCACATAAGGATTGCCTGCCAAAAAAAAGGAATCACCGGTTCTTTATCGGCGATTCCTTTTCAGATCATGGCGCTTATTGCTGTATGCCATATAGTTTCATCTATTGATTATTAGTTAATCTTATTTTCCGCTTTTTTCACGTCCGAAGATGGCTTTTTTTCATCTTTGACCGGGTGAGCATGCCACCAGTTTGCAAGAACGGAACCGGAAATATTCATCCAGGGGCCGAAAATAGCAGGTGCAAGAGCCGCGGCGGGGCTTTTGAGAACATTGATAGCCAGCGCCGACCCCATTCCGCCGTTCTGCAGGCCGACCTCTATTGCAACAGTCCGGCAGGATTTTTCATCCAGTCCGCAGAGACGGCTTCCCCAGTAACCGCCCAGATATCCCGTCGTATTGTGGATCATTTCCGCGGCGAGCAGCATCAGCCCGACAGTGAGCAGATCGTTTCTTCCTGCGGAAGTGATAACAACGATAATAACAACAATACCGCCCATGGAAACAACCGGGAGAAAACGATCAAGCCAGTTGACCTTTCCGTGCATGAAGTGATTGAATAAAAGACCCGCTGCAACCGGGATAATAGTTATTCTAACAACTCCCCACATCATCTGCATAAAATCGATTGGCACAAACTGGCCTGCAAGGAATTTCATCCAAATAGGAGTCATCAGGGGAGCTACAAGAGTCGCACATGCTGTAATGGTGACCGAGAGAGCAAGGTTCGATCCGGCAATATAGTTCATGACATTAGAGGCAAGCCCGGATGGTACACATCCGATGAGAATTACTCCCGCTGCAATTTCAGGAGCAAAGCCGAATGTTTTAGCGATAGTGAATCCTACGAACGGCATAACGGTAAATTGAAGACCCATGCCGATCAGAACCCCTTTCGGCATGCGGAGTATCTGTGAAAAATCCCGTAAGCTCATCGTAGTACCCATGCCAAACATGATAATCATCATCAATGGTTCGATCAGTTTGGTAAGCTTGTAGCTGCCCCATTGCAGGAAAAGAAAAGGGTAGAACATGGAAACGGATACCGCAGCGAAAATCCAGATGGTAAATGAAAATCCTTTTAACGTTTCATTTCCCCGGGAATAAAGGGCCAAAAATGCAAAAAATCCCACAAACAGCGGTCCTGATATCGCCAGCATTCCCATTGCTATCATGGCAATTATCCCGGTAAAGCAAAAGATGGTCAGACCAAAGAATAAGGAATATATTCTTTTTCTCATTGTGTTGGACGAACCTTCCATCGTATCTCCTTCTATTCAGATTAGCTTATAGTATTACCCCATATGAAATGAATATCTGTAAAAATAGATTCAAAGGCAAGGGAAAACGGAAGGATTCCATTATAAAAATTACCTTCAGGTTTAATAAAAATTATAGTCGTTTTTTCTGTTATTTGACTCATCATATGAATCTTTTTATGACCGCCTGTCCTTGTTGCATTCGGCAGATTAAATATCGCAACCCTGAGAGCTCATTGCAAAAGTCGTTTTGGAAACGAAAGAATGATAAGTTTTATTACTTCAGCCCCCTAACCCTCAATCCCTTTCCGCTTTGCGGGAACTTCGTTTACCCCCAAAGGGGGCAAGGGAAGTTGTTGCTCCACAGTGTTAGCTGCTTCGCAGGCACGATAAAGATGTGTCCTGCCCCCTCAGGGGGAAGGATGTCCGGAGGACAGAAAAGGGGCTGCCTTCAAAAAAAGACTTTTGCAAAAGGCTCCTGATATACAAAAATTATACTTTCAGAAATAAAGGCAAAAAAAATCTAAAAAAATAATTTGCAGATAACGATAGAAATAATAATAAATAGCGAAGGTGTTTTTCTGTTTCATTTTTTTTTACATTTTCTTTATATTTATATCTACGAAGTATAATAGGTGTACGGGTATGGACGATGACCTTTTGTTAATTCCTCCTTAACAAACCTTATGAATAGTATTGCTCAAGTCCGGGTAACAATCTGTCTTCAAGGCCACACTACAAGGAGTTTATTAGTGAAATTGTTTAGGATTGAGTACTTATTGTTGTCTTTTGTTCTCTCTTTTGCGGTCGGATGCTCGAAAAGCAGTAATAA
This sequence comes from Candidatus Latescibacterota bacterium, assembly GCA_041665965.1. Classification (GTDB taxonomy): domain Bacteria; phylum Latescibacterota; class Latescibacteria; order Latescibacterales; family Latescibacteraceae; genus JAUYCD01. The sequence continues at coordinate 4,677 of JBAYHX010000118.1, read as the reverse complement.
CCCGCTTTCATCGGATTCTGACCAGAAGGAATTTATTACCGGCGCTCCGGCTGTATACTCTGTTTCCGGAGCCGCTGGAACAGCGGTTGTGGACTCAGTCACCGGTTCGACATTTCAATTTCCCGAAGGAGCAGGCGGAACTCTCACCATTGCTCCGGTAACCGCAGGCCCCTCCACGTCATTTCAGGCAAAGAAATTTTCTGTGGAATACTCCGGCGCCGAATCCATTCAGGTATCTGTGCCTTGCAAGACCGGAGAAAAAATTGCCCTCTACTCATACGGCTCTATCGGCAAAGCTGCTATTGACGGTTGCGGCCTTATGGGCTGGTGGGGTATTCCTTCTATAGCAGATTCAAGCGGATATGTGGTTTTTAATGTTCTTTCACCTTCTCAACTGTCTGCATTGAAAAGAGCGGGTTTTTCTCAAGCTCAACAGAAAGAGTATTATGCAATTTCGACAATTTCCGGGGGAACGGATGTAGCCGCGAATATCGAAGCGATTAAAACAACAACAAGACAGATAGTGGATCAATGGCTGAATAATCTCCCATCATCGTTGTACACAAATGCCCTGAATCGGATTAACGGGTCTCTTCAGTACACCCTTGCGTTTAAAGATGACGGAAACGCCTATATGGGAAACAACAGCATGGTATGGTCAAATGCTGTATTTGAATTCAACCCTTATTCCGGAGAGAAAAAAGCTGACCTTGCGATAATCGCTCATGAGGTTGGGCATTACATGACCCATGTGCTTACCGGATACCCGCGCTACTCGGAAATCCTTAACAGAATAACCGACTGGGAAGCATACGCCGACCACGGCCTTGCAGTTTATCGTGAGGGGCGCAAGGATCTCCTGGAAGAATATGCATATTTCTCGACCTACATGATAACCGGGGATCTCAACGGCACAGATTTGAAAAAGGTGAATTTTCGCACGTTTTTCCAAAGCCGTACTCCGGACAGTTGCGACTATCCGAGCCAGGAAGGCTACGGCGCTGCTCTCCTTGGTGTTCTCATGAAAACTGATGGCGAAATATATTCCTTTGATAAAAATACTCCCAAGGTAAAAGTTCCGACGGTTGGCGCATCTCTCAGCGATATTCTCGGCATCCTTGCAAAAGGGCCGCGTGATGTAAACGAAATGCGCTCGTTTATACAGGATTATCTCGATAGCCGCGGGAATGAAGACAGGTTCAAACTCCCTGCTCTTTTCGAACCTGCGGGATGGTCGTATAACGGGACAGGCGCCGTTGTTGACAAATCCAATAAACCGGTGAAAGGCGCTCATGTCCAGTCTATCTGTCAGGACGGCGCAAAGGAATACCGGACATTCATGAGCACTGCGACCGGTGATGATGGATCGTACTTACTGCCCAGGATATATCCCGGAACAAATGTACTGCGGCTCTTCTGGAACGGGGACAAGGACTCGACCGACGTTTCCTTCACTGCTGACTGGACAAAGCCAACCAATGTGAGCCTCAAAATGGGGACTTTCACCATCGATAATTCGCCGGCGCTCAAAACATATACTCTGACAAGAACTACCTCGCCGAAGAATGTTGCCTGGGGTGGTGATACGGCTGAATCGTACGATATCGCCGCTAAGATTACCGCAACGGCAACTCTCACGGCTACCGGCCCCGGCCTTGAGGTCACCGAAGACGGCAGTTATCTCAGAGTCCCGATGAATATTCCCATTTCTGTCAGTGTAGCAGTTACATATACAAAAACTATTGTCAATGCCACCAATCCGTATGGAGCAATTTTTACTGTCGGGGAACCGGTATTCGATCCAAAATGGCCGGGTTCACTCACCGCGTATGGCCCCACAGTGACCGATAAGCGCACGGCGACAACGATGGCATGCGATTTCACCTTAACCTCTTCGGGAGATGCATTCAATCTGGTAATGTATGCAACGGTGCCATTTCAGGTCAGCGGGTATGAAAATGACAAATTAGAGGTATGGACGGATACTCAGGTACTCATCGGCGGCCCGGGATTCAGTTTCCTGCCAAAAAACTAAAAATAGAATACTCTCCTGCGACTAACCATAACTCTAACGGCGGAGTGAAGACTACAGAAAGCTGAACGACCGGCGCATATATCCTGCATGTCTATGTAAGAGTCTGGTGAAATTTAAAATAGACAGCACCATGATTCACATGATTCTGGATGCGTTTAAATTGTTTTTGTGTCATGAAAACACGAGATCATTGAATCATAGTGCTTATACATTATCCGACAGTTTTTATCAGGAGAATATCCATGCCTTATTTCGATTTATCTGAAGAAGAACTGAAAGTCTACCGTCCCGAACGAACCGAACCCGCAGATTTTGATGCTTTCTGGGCTGCGACACTCGCGGAATCACGGACTTTTCCCCTTTCTGCGGAATTCAGGGAGGTAGATTTCGGCCTCTCGTCCCTTGAAACTTTTGATGTAACATTCAGCGGATATGGCGGACAGCGGATCAAAGGATGGCTGAATCTCCCAAGGCACCGTGAGGGCAAACTTCCCTGCGTTGTCGAATTCGTCGGGTACGGTGGCGGAAGGGGGTTCCCGATGGACTGGCTTGTCTGGTCTGCCGCAGGGTATGCGCACTTCATCATGGACGTAAGAGGTCAGGGAAGCTCCTGGCTGCCGGGAGATACTCCGGATAGTGAACCGGCAGGCTCAAACTCTCACTATCCCGGTTTTATGACCAACGGAATACTCGACCCATTCAAGTACTACTACCGCCGGGTGTTTACCGATGGCGTACGGGCTGTCGAGGCGGCATGTACCAATAAAGCGGTGGATCCGGACAGGATCGCTATTCATGGCAGCAGCCAGGGCGGAGGAATAACCATTGCGGTCGCGGGGCTGGAACCAAAGGTAAAAGTAGCATTTCCGGAAGTTCCCTTCCTCTGCCATTATCGGCGCGCAATCGAGTTGGTTGATACACTTCCCTATGAGGAAATTACCCGATACCTCAAGGTGCACCGTGACCATGAAGACCGCGTTTTCACCACATTATCTTATTTCGACGGTCTCAATTTCGCCGCCCGCGCAAAAGCAAAAGCATTATTTTCGGTTGGACTCATGGATGACATCTGTCCGCCATCCACCGTTTTTGCCGCATATAACCATTATGCCGGGGAGAAAGATATTCGTATCTGGCGCTTTAATATGCATGACGGCGGCGGTATGTATCAGATTATAGATGAGATACGATTTCTTGGAAAAATAATGAAACCATAACTTGACGGGAATCGCGGGTATATGGATGTTACGGTAAAAAGATCTATTCTGAATGGGACAGTTATCGTTCCGGCTTCGAAGTCACATACGATCCGTGCGATTATTATAGCTGCGCTCGCGCATGGAAAATCGGTTATAAGAGGACCGCTTGACTCTTTGGATACTCGCTCGGCGGCGGCTGCCGCGAGAGCTTTCGGCGCTCACATCGAAATGTCAGGCGAACACTGGACAGTAAAAGGGGTTGGGGGGGCGCCGGTAATACCGGAAGATGTTATAAATGTCGGAAATTCTGGTACAACCTTATATTTCAGCATGGGGACAGCGGCTTTGGTCGATGGCTGGACGGTTATAACCGGGGATGACCAGATAAGACGGCGTTCTGCGACTCCTCTCATTAATGCCCTCGGACCATTGGGAGCCGAGGTGTTTTCATCCCGTGGCAACGGTTTGGCTCCTATCCTGATTCGAGGAAGAATGACAGGGGGAATGGCAAGCATCTCAGGCATTTCTTCTCAATATGTTTCAAGTCTTCTTTTAGCTTGCCCGCTGGCTGCCGGAGATACAGAGCTTATCGTAACCGTTCTGAATGAGCGTCCTTATGTTCAAATGACGCTGAACTGGCTTGCCGGACAGGGCATCGTTCCGAAAGTCAGCGGCGACATGTCAACCATAAGGATCAAGGGAGGGCAGTCTTATACAGCTTTTGAAAAGCATGTCCCAGCAGATTTCTCTTCTGCTGCTTTTCCGCTGTGCGCCGGAGTTCTTGCCGGTGGGACTGTTGTTTTAAAAGGGCTCGAAATGAACGATCCGCAGGGTGACAAGGAAATTATTTACATCCTTCAGAGAATGGGCGCCGTCATCGAAATGAACCACAATACAATAACCGTTCACGGTGCAAGCCTGAGGGGAATTGATGTCGATATGAATTCGATTCCGGACGCACTTCCCATAATGGCTGTTTGCGCCTGTTTCGCCGAGGGAACAACAGTCCTCCATAACGTTCCCCAGGCACGTATCAAGGAAACGGACCGTATTTCCGTTATGGCTAAGGAGCTTCGCAAACTTGGAGCAGATATAAATGAATTGCCTGACGGTTTGATAATCAAAGGAAAAGGTCTGAAAGGCGGAAAGGTACACGGTCATGGTGATCATCGTGTTGTAATGGCGCTCACTGTGGCGGGATTTGCCGCTGACGGGCCGGTTACTGTTGATACCGCTGAAACGGCAAGCGTAACCTATCCCGGATTCTGGGATATTATGAAATCTCTTGGAGGCAGTATGCAATTGGACAAATGATTCATTGAAATTGACAAATATTTTCATAACTGTCCGGTTAAAATTTGCTAAAATAAAGAGAGTTGAAGCTCTTTCTGTTTTACTTTGAGATAAGAATTGAACGATACACCAATAATATCAATAAGATGA
>JBAYHX010000117.1:0-8677 GCA_041665965.1 Candidatus Latescibacterota bacterium | reverse complement strand
TCAATTTGAGTGACCACACCCGAGCCGATGGTACGACCGCCTTCGCGGATAGCGAACCTAAGCCCCTCGTTCATGGCTATGGGAGTGATCAGTTCAGCGGTTATCTGAATGTTGTCTCCGGGCATCACCATCTCGATCCCTTCCGGCAGCTGCAATATCCCGGTCACGTCGGTGGTCCGAAAATAAAACTGCGGGCGGTAGCCCGTGAAAAACGGTGTATGACGGCCGCCTTCTTCTTTGGTCAACACATATACCTGACCCTTGAAATTCGTATGCGGTGTCACACTCTTCGGCGCTGCCAATACCATCCCGCGCTCGATCCGTTCCTTGTCCATGCCGCGCAGCAAAATACCTACATTGTCTCCGGCCTGACCCTCATCAAGGATCTTCCGGAACATCTCAACTCCAGTACACACCGTGTCGATCGTCTCATGTATCCCTACAAGCTCAAGCTTGTCGTTCACATGCACAATCCCCTGCTCGATACGGCCCGTCGCCACTGTCCCGCGTCCCGTTATCGAAAATACATCCTCTACAGGCATCAAAAACGGCTTGTCCAACGAACGCTCGGGCTGCGGTATATATGTATCCAATGCATTCAACAACTCAAATATCGGCTTTATCGCGGGATCGTTCAAATCTTTCCCGTCCCAGTTCATCGCTGCCAATGCAGATCCCCGGATGATCGGGATCTCGTCACCAGGAAATTCGTACTTCGACAAAAGCTCCCTCACCTCGAGCTCTACCAGCTCGATCAGTTCGGGATCGTCAACCATGTCTACCTTGTTCAAAAACACGATGATCCGCGGCACACCTACCTGACGCGCCAAAAGCACATGCTCACGAGTCTGGGGCATCGGCCCGTCCGCCGCGCTCACCACCAGCACCGCGCCGTCCATCTGCGCCGCTCCGGTGATCATGTTCTTGATATAATCAGCATGTCCGGGACAGTCAACGTGCGCATAGTGTCGAATCTCAGACTCATATTCCACATGCGCTATCGCTATCGTTATTCCACGCTCACGCTCTTCAGGCGCTTTATCTATATCGCCAAACGCCATGTGCTGCGCCCAGCCCTTCTTCGACAGCACATTCGTTATCCCGCTCGTCAATGTCGTCTTACCATGATCAATGTGTCCGATCGTCCCTACATTAACGTGAGGCTTATTCCTCGCAAATTTCTCCTTGGCCATGTGGTATCCTCCAATTATAAGAAAACTGCGTCAAAATCGGCTCCATCCGCAGTCATGGAGCCCACAATCAGAGTCGAACTGATGACCTCATCCTTACCAAGGATGCGCTCTGCCAACTGAGCTATGTGGGCCTGATTGAGCCAATTATTACGCAATTCGGTACATGTACCAGAAAACTTTGATCGACCGCTTCTCAGTGGAGCGGGAAACGAGACTCGAACTCGCAACTTTCACCTTGGAAGGGTGACACTCTACCATTTGAGTTATTCCCGCTCGATTACTTATTCATTTCAAGGACAAAAAATCCCAAATAGTAGACAAGTAAGATACCAATATTTATCATAAATGTCAAATATTTTTTTAATTCTTATGTAAAATTTCGTTGGAATTATTCTGTAGGATACTCTGGGTGATAATCAACACTAACATCGAGAGTATTGATCTGCGATTCAAAAAGAAAACGATTTACATCGGCAAGCACCTGTTCCGATTTTTCATTTCCTCCGCAAAAATCAGGCTCGCAGGCCATATTGATTAATCCTGAAGATGCAATCAGACCGCGCATCCAGTCGACAGGCCGAAGACCCGAACAACCATAAGAAGATTGAGAGTGTGTGTAAAATTCATTCTCGTATACTTCCTGGGAAAATGGAAAAATATAGCGCTCCCAGGAAAAAGTGAAAAAATCAAGATCGATGTCTGTAACAAGATTTTTTTTTGACACCTGAATCAATCCTGTTCCCGGAAACCATTCCAGAATATCCCATAATCCCTGTTTTACCGCAGAATTCGAAGGATCGGCAAAAGCTCCCTTGTACGAAAGTTCCTGAAGAGGCCGTCGGAGATGAAAAATACGGTGATCCAGCCCGGATTTGTCTCTGTAACGGGTTACGGCGGCATCACCTTCCGGATTTTCAGATAATGACCCCAGCTGGATAACGTCCGAGAGTAATCCCAGTTCTATTCCGGCGATAATCCAGTCATCGTCCCGGGGCGATAGATGATCGCGAACCAGCCCCACCAGTTCTTTCAAATCCTGCTCCTCTCTTCGGAATAATTCGAGAGGTACGGTCCCCTTTATCGGAGACAGCGAATCGGGGTGGCGGTCGAATGTGACCATTCGCACGGGGAGGTTGAGGATACCCTCTTTTCCGGCAAGAAAAACAACCGGCAGCGTCCACCGGTGGTCACGGAAAATAACACAGGGGGCGCCGTAGAGGGTCTGCACCCGGTTCGGGTATATACTAGTAAGTTCATGAAGTCCAATGTCCAAAGTTAAACGACCCTTGTCTGAACCATGATTCGCTTGATTACAGGATTGACGTGATGCATATTCAAATTTGTTTTTCAAATAAACTCTATCATATATTCTCGTATAAAGAAAACCTCACCCGTCCTTCGGACACCCTCTCCAGGGCAAGAAACATCCTTTCCGAGTCACTCCTCTCCTGAATAGGAGAGGGGATGGGAGTGAGGTTAAAACCAGGGATAATTGGTTTCGAACTGTTTTTCCCAGGAGAAGAACTCCACAGCCGCTTTCCGTGCGTTTTCTTTACACATTTTCAGCAGGGTCGGATTCGAAATGAAGGATTTAAGCGTCCGGGCGATATCCTCGGGGCTGCTCCCCGAAAACACCTCGCCCATTCCATGCGCCCTCACCGTTGAAGTCAGAAACGGCATTTCGCTTGTAACGATTGCCATACCGGCCATCGCATAGTTGAACAGTTTGTTCGGCGAGGAGAACACATTGTTCATTACCACATCCTGGTAGGGAATCACACCGATGTCATGGGAAACGAGGATTCCCATCGTTTCCTCCTGCGAATACCGTCCGGTAAAAAACACTCTATCTGCAAGACCGTTCTGTTCTGCGAGAATTTTCAACCTATCCTCGAAAGGACCATACCCCGAAAGGGTGAGGACAGCATCAGGCAGATGGTGGAACGCAAGGATCAGTTCTTCGAGTCCGCGGTATGCCTGAAGTTTCCCCTGGAAAATAACCCTTAGAGGGGCATCGGAGACTGAACGGGATAATTCGCCATAATAGAGCGGAGGGCAGTTCATAACAACTGACGGAGTAATGTTCAAACCGTGCGTTTCTTTGAGCCGCTCGGCAATAAAAGGATTCACGGTAACGACATAATCGGCGTGACGTATCAACTCGCCTTCGAACTTTTGAAGGGAACTGTTGGAGTGGCTGCCCGGCCTGCTCATGCCAGCCCAGTATTCATGGGAATCATAGAGGAGCGCCGAGGCTGAGCCCCTGCGGCGAAGTTCGCTTCCGGCATACAGGGTATCGATGTCGTTTGCATGGATGAGGTCGAATTTTTCTCCGGAAAAAGCCTGTATGAAAGCCCGGTTGGTCTTTTTCATGCTTCTCATGAAATGGTTGTGGTTCCAGCGCAGCACGCATTCTTTCAAAAAAGAATCCTTTCGCTCCCCGGCGAGCGATGCCGCAAGCGAAAATGCTTTCGAATCATTGGGAAGAAAACGATGCGCACAATGATAAAGCCGTTTTAGAAAAAATTCCTGCGGATGAGGAAACCGTACGATGGAAATACCCTCGCAGGTCTCCCTTTCAGGCCGCTTTCCGGGATTGGTGCATGCAACAGTCACCTCCGCTGTACGGTCACGGAGAGACATGCAGGTTTTCCATACCCTGGGATCCTCTTTTACTTCATACATCAGGAGAACGAGTACTTTTTTGGGGGTCATTGTAATAATAGAAGAAAGAATTCAGAATACAGGACAGAAAGGTACAATAACCGGAATCGTGAAAGCCGTGGAAAAGTCATCTTATATACTGTCTTACGTATTCTGATCTCTTTCATTCCTTCCTTTGCGTACTTTGCGAGAGAGATTCTTTAAACAATGGGATTTTATCTTCACATCAGTACTTTCTCATCACTGTCAATCCCCTGGCGGGATCGACCTTTCCGGGACGGATGATGAGCGTATCATGGTCGAGTGTAGCGGTCCCATGACCGCCTTCAATGGCAAACCTCATGGATTTTATCTGGGGACAGCTAATTGAAAAATCCATATTCTCCGGTATATTCGTTCCCTGGATTCTCCATATCTGGTCCCCGCATTCCAGCGATTTTATTACCTGTTCACGGGCGGTCCACCACCGTGCCAGTTCGGTTCCTGTCATCGAAAGCGCCCGGTCAAGGCGGCAGCGATTGAGAAAGGACTGGTAAAACCGTCCGAGCGGGGGCATTTCGTGAGGATCCATGTTCCCGGGGTGCACCAGCACGCTGAAAAGTCCGCCTGCCGCTTTGGCATACAGGTATGATTCGGTGATACGCCGGATAGCTGCATCTTCTCCATCCTGGGCGTGGAGGAACACTCCGTCCATAAAATTGAGAGGAATCTCCACAAGTTTGCCGGCCTGGTGGGAAGATACATACGGGAAGAAGGGCGAGGCTATCCCGTTCCGGTATCCCGTACGGTCTCCGAAACCGAGGGTCGCATCATAGGCCATTCCCGCTTCGGAGGCGATCCCAAGTGTTTTCCCATGAGTGAACATCAAATAGTGGTGACGGACACCGCAGAGTCTGAAACCGAGGCGGTTTTCGAATGACGCCACCTGACGGCGGAATGCCTTGATATCTTTATAAGCGTTACGGGTGCCGTGGAAACCCAGTTCACAGCCATTTTCAATGATGCGTCTGATCATGGCGGTGATTTCCGAAGATTTCCGGTGGTAAACGGGATCGATTTCATTTTCACGGTTTTTGAATTCCCCGCCGAAAGGAGCAAGGAACCAGGTCGATTTGAAACCGTTTCCACTCTCCATAAACAGCAGCTCATCGAAATTCCAGTAGGGGTCTCTTCCCCGGATGGCATCCATGATGGAAGCAAGGGTGAATTTCAAAGGCTCAACACCTTTTTTCCCGAACATTCCCTTCGAGGAGGTGAACAGTTCGTAAGCCATCCTCTTCTTCGTCCATTTGCGCACCACATCCACATCATGGGAAAGAAAGATCGCCAGCGGCGCCGATTGCGGCCACCGTGGGATGGAGAACAGAAGCATTCCCAATTTACGGTGGACATAACGGATGGCATTTTCAATCAGGTTGAAATGGAATGAAACCGCCGGGGCATAAATAATATTGTCGGTGAGGGACAGATGACGCCCGAACTTGTCTAAACCGGTTTCCTGTTCCAGTTCGCCGGAAAGGATTCTGATGGTTGCCCGAACAAGGTCAGCGGTAAATACAAGAACAAGGGTTTTTCCGACCGAGCCTTCGAGAATGAGAGGACTCCCTTCCGATGTTTTTACAAAACAGGAGAATTCGGGAAAAGAATAGGACCGAATTTCCGCCAGAATCGGGGCTTTCACAGTCATGGTTTCATAGTGACTGGGAATTTCCGGAATTTCCTGGCCGCCGTTCGAGGGCATGGCGATTATCGCCTGGTAGTGAGGAGCAAGCTCCCTGATGCTCTCCATGGACATGTCGCCATACGCCAGCGCCACTGTTGAGCGCTCCCCTTCGGTATATAATCCCAGTGGAATTCCGGAATGTACGCGGAAATTACGGGTGAAGAGCGTTACCGGAACTTCAGCTGCTTTGGTCAAAATCAAATCTATCATCTAATTGCCTTGTTTAATCTTGAATACATCATAAAGATGCCACGGGTAAACCAGGAGGAGTACCTCCCGACTGTGTAGTAAGGAGTCAGAACTCCTCCAAAACCTTTTTTAAAAAATGAAATTGTTTCGAGATTGGCGCCAACCAGATCCATGAAATCATGTGAACCGATATGTCTTTGGGCTGCATCCCACAACAGGAACGATGACGCTCCCGAGTTGTTCAAAGCAGGAATTACTCCGCTGACCCATGCATACACAGTTCGCGCGTCCTTTAAAAAAATCATGGCGGCTGCGACCTTTCCCTCTCCGTTCAGAGCTGTACGCATTTCACCCATTCCCGAACTCATAACCGCTTCTACCATCGAAACAACCATGGCGCGGTTTACCGGCGGCTTTGTTTCCCTGTCACGGTAGGTATGCTCATAAAGGTCGCCGAATTGTTCGGCGGGAATCGCTCCACCGAGAGAAAGAGAGCGTTCGGCGTTTCGAATGACTTTCCGAACCCTGTGCTCGAGCCGTTCCCAGAGCTTTTCCGGGCTGGTAATATCCAGGATGTAAGTATACCGCACCGTGCAGTTAAATCCGTTCCATGAAAAAGGCCGGACATCGCCGAATCCGGGGGTGTTGACCAGAAATACCTGTGAATACTCCTTTTTCAGATATTGTATAATCAATTCAGCGCAGGAATTGTTAAAACTTTCCGCTTCCGATTCTCTCTTCCCGGTAAAGGGACGGTACAGTATTCCCCCATACGGGGTTAAAACCGGTGTGGTAGCTTTTTTCAACGGGCCGCGGGTCAGTTCCACAAACGACACTCCCGCTGCCGGTTTCCCGTTTTCGAACACTCCGAGAAATACCGGCTTCCCTCCATGAGCGCGCGCAGCAGAACACACCCATCCCGAGGCGGAAAACACTCCGCCCTGCGGAGAAGAAGCCGTAAATGCATCCCAGAGAGAGGAGTCCTCAACCTTTAGGATTTCCATCTTTCCGGCCAAGGTACCTTCCTTCCATAATATCGCGCAGAGAAATCAACCGAATCAGCCCTGTTTTCTTTCCAAGAAAGACATACAGTCCGGTGAAAAGTATGGATGAAAACAACACGATCTGCGCATCGCTCTCAAATAAACCGGTTCTTGTGACCGTAAATGCCGCCGAAACAGCGAGAGCGCTTATACCGCCGATAGAAAACAATCCCCGGAATGGGATAAGTTCCGTGAGCTTACCTTTTGTCATGGAAATTATAAACCAGACAAGAACAAAAACATGGAACCATGTTGAAACAACTGTGGCTATAGCCGGCCCCAAAAGCCGGATATGTTCTACAAGTATAATACTCAGGACGAAATTTATCAAGAGCGCACCTAAGGCAGCAAGAAAAACAATCCTTGGTTTCCCGAGAGCGAGCACGATGGAACCGTAGAGCGCGATCCGAAGAGGCATCATCATCAGATAAATTCTGAAAGGAGCTATGGAAGCCTGGTAATCCTGACCGAACAAGAGCAGTATAAGGCTGTCCGCAAACACGAAAAGATACAGCCAGAAAGGCCATATCATTTTGGCGGTAAAAAGAAAGGTTTTATTGACCAGGCTGATGAATCCTTTAAAATCTTTCGTGTGATGCTGTGAGCTGAGCACCGGAGAAACAACACTGTAAACGGAAGCGAGCACCACAGAAATGAGCGGAATTTCAATTGCCCCGACATAAAACACCCCGAGCGCTTCCTTGCCAAGGTATACTGATACAATAAATTTATCAAGCCAGGCTGAAATAATATCGACAGTGTTGGAAAGAGCCAGAGGAAGAGAAAAACTCAGCTGGAGAAGAAGCATTTTCTTCCCTCCGAAGTAGAGTATCTCTCCAATTTCGGGTTTCATCCTGTAAACAAGGAAGAGAGCCAGAAAAAACTTGCCAAGGGCGAAAACAGCCATCAAGGAAAAGAGCCATGCGGCTGATACGTGGGTCAGGTACTGCCAGAGAGTGAGAAGAAGGAAAAAAAGTCCGTGAAGGGAACTCAATATAAAAAGATAGCGGACTCTTTTAAATATGATAAACACCGGATCGGCAAATGCCGATGCAACCAGGAATGCGCCATATATGCCAAAAATCCGTATATTCGGAGCTATAGCCGGGTTGCCCTGAATACCGGCCAGAAATGACGCGCCTGCCCAGAGAACGAAACTGACCGCAAGGCCGCTTGCGCCGAGAAGAAGAATAGTCTGGCCGAGAAATCCCGGCCTCTCTTCTGGTAAAAGGCGCGGCAGGAAAAAGTACATCGTTTCGGGAATACCGAGGGTAAGAATCATGAACAGAGCGCTGAACATGAACACTTGCTGGAACGAGCCGAAACCCTCGGCGCCCATGGAGCGGGCGAGACCGATGTTGAGGATGAACAGGCTTAAAACGTAAATGCTCCGGCCTGAACCCACAACCCCGATGCTGCTGCCCATTCCTTTGTCGTCAAGCATTACGCTCGGCCCTCACCGCAATGAACGATTCACGGCTCAGCATCCGGCAAAAGAAAGCATCCAGCATCCGCCATGCCGGATAGGGAAGAATACCGGTAAAACCGGCCATACCCACACGCTCCATAGGCCTGTTCACAAATTTCACTATCCTGCGTGGGACAAAACCGGCGGTTTTCAAAAGATTGGCGAGAGTATGTTCATCGAAGGAATGAAGATGGGCATTCACCGGTGTTTTTTTATTGCAATGGATGCAGCGGATCTCCTCGATACGTTCGTTGCAGGGAGTGGAAAGGATGATCCATCCTCCCGGGCGAACAACACGGGCAATTTCATCCAGAGCTTCCTCCGGTTTCTCAAGGTGTTCCAGTATTTCACTCGCCACAGCAGCATCGAACGAACCGTTCCGGTAGGGCAGACGGTA
>JBAYHX010000116.1:0-8762 GCA_041665965.1 Candidatus Latescibacterota bacterium | reverse complement strand
TTCCAGAATCCAGGGGAGCAAAGGTATGCATTCAGCCCCTCGCGGAGGGGTATGCTGCTCTCGGCCGGCGGTGGAATTCTTGCAGCTTCCGCCGCTGTCTCGGCAGTGTCACGACAGACAATCGACCCCAAACTCATCCGTCCCCCCGGAGCACTGGTGGAAAAAGATTTCCTTGATTCCTGCCTACGGTGCGGGGAATGCATGAAAGCATGTCCCACTCACGGGTTGCAGCCGGCTGTTTTCCAGGCCGGGTTCGAGGGATTTTTCACTCCTGTTCTGACACCGAGAATCGGCGGCTGCGAAGAAAAATGCAATCTCTGCGGCCAGATATGCCCCACCGGCGCAATCCGTAACCTGCCCCTTGAAGAGAAACGGTATGTTGTCATGGGAAATGCCACCATCGAGCGGAATCTTTGCATTGCATGGGAACAGGGGAAACTTTGCCTCATCTGTGATGAGATCTGCCCCTATGATGCGGTGGAATTCCGCATGGTTACCGATGAGAAAGGAACTATCCAGCGGCCTTATGTCATCGAGGATAAATGCGTGGGGTGCGGCCTTTGCGAGAAAGCCTGTCCTGTCAAAGGCAAATCAGCCATTTTTGTGACCCCCATAAATGAGGTCCGTAAGAACAGCGGCTCTTATATAACGGAAAAGGTTAAAAATCTCCGTAAAGTTAAAGACGACAATGTTGATTATTACAAGGAAATAAAAACCGGGACAGGCGATAAAGCCATCGAATCTTCATCTCAATCGGCTCCGCCAGTTCCTTCCGCCCCGACGGACAGCATCTCCGGTGATGAACTGCCTCCGGGATTTATGAAATGAGGAAAAGACAAGCAAAAGTATAGTATCGCTTAATTTCAAACCGTTTCATTTTAGAAGCGTGTAACAACTATGTGATTTGTCATTCGTTTGAAAAATGTTGGAGGTATTTGCCATGATATCGAGAAGGGGATTTATAAAATCAGGAGCGGTCACTTTTGTCAGCGGGCCTTTTTTCACCGGGTTGGTATATGCAGAGGGAAAAGCCGATCTTGCAGAAATCAAGGGCGGGAGCATTGAAGCGACGGTAAGGGCGGCGGTCGCGGCAGTTGGAGGAATCGGAGCGTTTGTGAAAAAGGGGGATCAGGTGATTGTGAAACCGAATCTTTCTTTCGCATCATCTCCGGACCGTGCCGCAACAACCAATCCGGAAGTCCTTCAAGCGGTCATAAAGCTCTGCCTCGAGGCAGGGGCAAAAAAGGTGCTGGTTGTGGATCACCCCCTGCAGGATGCTGAAGTTATCGGAACCCGCGCCGATGTTGCCCAGATGGTGAAACAGATCAAAAATGCATTTCTGATTCTGCCAACAGCGGAGAGTTTGTACGAAGAAACGCCGATTCCCCGGGGCAAGGAGATGAAATCAACCAAAATGGCCAGGATTCTCAAAGAAGCCGAGGTGCTCATCAACCTGCCGGTGGCAAAGTCGCACAGCGCGACCGGAGTCAGTCTCGGCCTCAAGGGAAACATGGGTCTGAACTGGGATCGTAAACGGATGCATGAATCCAGCGACCTGAACCAGACTATTGCCGACCTGGGGACTATTGTCAAACCAAACCTTACCATCGTTGATGCCATACGCGCTCTCACCACCCGTGGGCCGCAGGGGCCGGGAAAAGTTGCCAATCTGAATACTATTCTTGCGGGAAAAGACCCTGTGGCGGTCGATGCCTACGCAGTTTCTCTGACTCCCTGGTATAACCAGAAACTTACCGCAAAAAATGTCGCTCACATTGTAAAAGCTGCTGAAATGGGCATCGGCGAGATTGACACCTCAAAACTTGACATTGTTCGGAAAACGGTTTAGAATTGAGCTTTTTTTTATAATCAACCTCGGATGATTTTCCTTTGCGAAACCTTTGAAATACTATTTTTCTCGTAAAGTTCGCAAAGTCAATAAAGAAAGGAAATACTATCAGACATGAGAGCTAATTGCAAAAGTCGTTTTGGAAACGAAAAAAAGATAAGTTTTATTACTTCAGCCCCCTAACCCTCAATCCCTTTCCCCCAAAGGGGGCAAGGGAAGTTGTTGCTCCATAGTGTTAGCTGCGTCGCAGGCACGATAAAGATGTGTCCTGCCCCCTCCGGGGGAAGGATTGTCTGGAGGACAGAAAAGGGGCTGCCTTCAAAAAAATACTTTTGCAATTAGCTCTCCTGTCTAAATATTTTTTTCTTTGCAAACTTTACGAGAGAATACCAAGATGATTTTACTTTTTCATCCATTGATTGTCGTATATACCATTTCACCTTTATATCAATCGAATATGAGGCGACCATGAAGAACTCCAACCGCAGGGAATTTTTAAAGAAAACAGCAGCAACGGGACTCATTGCCGGCGCAGAACTGGCTGCGGTCAGCCTTTTCCCAAGGAGAATTTTCGCCGAGGATAAAAAAAAGGGCGGTGAACTTGTTTACCGTGAACTCGGCTCAACCGGTCTGAAGGTTACCGAAGTCTCGTTCGGGGTGATGAATACCCGTGACCCGGAGCTTATTCAGGCGGGATTCGATGCGGGAATGAATTACTTTGATACCGCTCACGGGTATATGAACGGGGTAAACGAAGAGGTTCTTGGAGAAGTGCTGAAAAAAAACGGACGGAACAAAGCATATATCGCCACCAAAGTTCACTGCAAAGGCCGAAACGCCGCTGAGGTTCGGCGGATGATTGAACTTTCTCTCAAGCGGCTTCAGACCGACCATGTGGAACTCCTGTTCATGCATATGCCCGAACACGGCAGTGAAATCATGGTCGAAGAATATATGAAGGTTTTCGAAAAAGCTAAAAAAGACGGGCTCTGCCGTTTCATCGGAGTTTCCACGCATAAAAATCATGCGGAAACGATCAATGCCGCAGTAGATTCCAAATTCTGGGAAGCTGTGCTTGTCGGATACAACTATCAGTCACCGAAGAATGTTACCACAGCCATAGAACGTGCACGGAAGGCCGGTCTCGCAGTTATCGCGATGAAAACACAGGCAGACGGCGCGGGGTACCCCGGCCATAAGATGGGAAACATATCCTCACAGCAGGCCGCGCTCAAATGGGTGCTTCAGAATAAGAATGTGGATACAGCCATCCCCGGAGTCAGGACTTTCGAGCAATTCACCGAAAATATCGCGGTCATGGGGATGAAAATGAGCTTCTTCGACCGTAAAACACTCATCAGGCACGCAGAAAACCTGAAAGGAAACTACTGCCGTGGAGTGGCCGGATGCACCGAATGCGGCGGACAGTGTCCCTTTGGCGTCGACATCTGCGATCTGAACCGATGTCTCGGATATGCATACGGGTACGGTAATCTGGCGCTGGCAAGAGAGAACTACGAGCGTTTGTCCTTATCCTCACGGGTCGAGCGTTGCAGCAACTGCGACGAGTGTCTGGTAAAATGTGCGAACGGCATCGATCTTTCCGATACAGTGCGCCGGGCAAGGGAACTTTTTACATAATCGGCTTCCATGCAGGGGAATGATACGATGATCAAACTGAGCGAAAAAAATATCGCTGCCTACTTTCAGCGGTCTTATACCGCTGTCGATGGATTATGGTTCATGAAAACGGAGGAAAACGAGGGTTTTGAAAAAACTCTGGACATGGATAACGAAGTCTGGAAAATCATGCCCAAAATTCAGGCCCGGACGCTGAAATCTTTCACCGGGCTTGAACACGGGATGGATGCTCTCTTTGAATGCCTGACCACAAAACTCACTATAGAGGGGCACCTTTTTACTACCAAACGTCTCGATGACGGCGGATTCATGATCATCATCGAAGAATGCCCGTGGTATTCACTGATGATAAAATCAAACCGTAAGGAAATCGCAGGGAGAGTCGGCGCAAGGATTTGCCGTACCGAGTATGCGGTCTGGGCAAACGAATTCGGCGGAAATATAACATTCGAGATGAATGAATTCCTCTGCAGCGGCGACAAAAACTGCATCCTGAAATTCAGGAACCACCTGAATGCGCCTGAAACTGAAGGGAAGTGAAAAGTTACGGGATACAGGATCCTGAAGAAAAAATAACGCGTGACCTTTTAAAAGTAGTGTATAAGATAAATTTATCATCTCATCTTGAGCGCCAGTGGTTCAGACATTATACTTTGTTGTTTTCTTCTATTCTTTTTTCATCCTTCATCCTTCATCCTTATCTTTTCACGCTTCCCTCTCGATACAGGGCGCACCGGGAGGAGCTGGGGAAAGCACATAGGGAGCGGCTTCGATTACACGCATGGATTTCCATTTGCCGCCGAGAAATCGAAGATAGAACGAGAGACCGAGGAGACATACATAGGCGGAGGCGATTGTCCATCCTATATAAATATTGGCGTTGAGGAGTACCAGGGCGATATAACTGGGGATGACCAGCACACCTGCGGAAATACCCATGATCATGAACATGACAAACCGGGTGTCGCCCGCCCCTTTGAGAGCGGAAGCAAACACAATGTTCATGGTATCGAACAGGGAGTAAACCGCAACGAACCGCATGAGAACAACAATTACACCGTACATTGCGCCAAAAGAGGCAGGGTCTGAGCCAGCAGCGAACGGCATCAGAAAGAGTCCCGGCACGACAACATACGCCAGAGCGATCGTTCCCATATAGAGAAAAGTAATGTGAAATCCGGAATATACGCTTCGTTCAGCCGCTGGAGCATCATCTTTCCCCAGATTCTGGCCTACCAGAATGGAAATGGCGATACCCACTCCGATCATGGGCATAAAAGCGAGTGTATTGATATTAAAAGCAATATTGGTTGCCGCAAGAGCCTCGACCCCCAGACGTCCCATAAGCAGAATAAACAGCGCAAACCCTGCGAAATCCAGAAAGAATTGAATTCCGCTCGGAAGCCCGTACCGCATGATACGCCAGAATAATTCGGAATCGAATTTCCATCCCCTGAAAATCTGATATCGATGATTATTTTCCTTTCTGCACATCAGAAAAAAGAAAGCGCAAAATCCAAAAAGGGCCGATATATCGGTAGCAATCGCCGCACCGCCTATGCCCATCTCCGGGAATCCGAAGTGTCCGAATATAAAAAAGTAATCGAGTACTATATTTATTAAAGTAGCAAGTAAATTTACCCATACAACAGGCCAGACGTCACCTCTCCCGGCAAAAAAACCGGACAAGGCTGAAGACGCTATTGCCGGTATGGCACCAAGGCAGAGTATCTGGAAATAAACCGTTTCGTATTCACAGACCAGTTTGGCATGACCGATCATGGAAAAAAAATGACCGGCAAAAGGAATAAAAATAAGGAGAATCGCTCCCCCGATAAAGGAGATATATAAACCCTGCCAGACCACAGAACCTATCCTGTCATAACGCTTTGCGCCGTAATACTGGGCGATAAACGTGCTGACATAACTTGCTGTCCCAATGAACAGGCTCATGATGGTAAAATTGAGAATACCTGCCGGCATGGCGGCTGCAATAGCATCGGGCGAGTACCAGGTCAAAAACATACGGTCGACAAAACCCTGAATCGACCATGATCCGGTGCTCAGTATAAGAGGAAACGCGAGGGTAAGTACCTCACGGTACCCGTTGGGAGATTCCCAGCGTTCTTTGAAATATCGAAAAAATCTGATGAAATCCATAATCTTTATGATATCAGTGTGAATGATTGTTTTCAAACGGGAACCGGATTTCGCAGAAACCGCAAAGGTCTTCCTGTAAAATCCGGCTGGTCATAAAATTGACTTCTGAAACGTGCGTGATACAATGATTATTCTAACTTCCTGCTTACGGTTTTATATTTCTGCCTGTAACTTCCCCTACAAGTTCCATTCCAAGGATATATTTCGAGGGGCCCGCAGGAAAAAGATCAAACCGCCCGGTCAGCCATTCTCCCACCGATTTTAAATCCTCATCTTCCCAGGCGACCGATTCGACTTCCAGTTCCATAACGTGCGCTGTTCCGCCCGGGCCGGCAAATGTCACATCATCGAGCGCTATTTCGAATCGCGGTATTCTCTGTCTGGAAAGCTCCAGTATCCGCCGGTTATTTGCGACAGAAAGGGCTGCGGTCAGTGATTCATTTCCAAAATACCCTGCGGCTTCCTTAACCGGCGTAAGATCGGGAAGATTCCCTCCGGTAATTTCTTCCGGAGTTGCAACGGTCACAGCTTCGATTTCTATCCGATGGTAAAAACCGCAGCCTGATTTCCCCGGGGCTTTGAATGTAAGGATAGAACTTTTTTTCTGTTCGCGGTGACGAAAAACCACCTTTGCTTTGAGCAGCCGTCGGTCTTCTGTGTCGAAATAGGTATCCCGATGAAAGTGAAAACCTTTATCACGGACACGGTAAGCATCAATTTCCTGCAATCCGGCTACACGGGTAAAAATATCTTTATCCCTCACCGTATACTTCAATTCTGATTCAAAACCCATGCCTGCTCCGTAATGAGAAATCCGGTTGGGATTTGTAAAAACAACTTTCGCTCTATAGTATCCCGATTATTGTATCTTTCTACTTCTGTATTCTTTATTCATTCTTTAGATGATTCTTTACCATCTCACGGAATGCCTCGCCGCGTTCTTCATAATTATTGAACATATCATACGAAGCACACCCCGGAGAGAGAAGCACCACATCTCCGGGCTTCGCACAGGCTGCACAGGCGCTAAATGCCTCGTTAAAGCTGGAATAGACAGTTGACTCCACACCGGCGTCTTCCAGAGATCTTTTTATGAGCGCCGCTGTTACTCCGATGAGTGCGGCCCATTTGACTCTTCCGGAAATTTCACGGGCCATCCTGTCAAAAGAAACTCCCTTGTCATACCCTCCCAGTATGGGAATAACAGGAGAATCGAAAGCATTCACACCGGCTGTCGCCGCCTCGGGAGTGGTGGCTTTCGAATCGTTGAAAAACCGAACGCCCTCTTTCTCTCCCACCAGTTCCAAACGGTGAGGAACACCTCGGAAAGCCGCAAGCCCCCGGGCGATGTTTTCCGGCTCCACCCCCATCGCACGGGCGCAGGCTGACGCAGCCAGAGCATTGAGAATATTATGCTTCCCCGGAATAACCAGTTTCCCGCAATCGAAAAGGAATTCCATCCCCCCCGTCGTTTTCTCAACAATCCAGCCATCCTCCAGAGTAATCCCTGTACCGTGCAGTCCGGTCCCTGCCCAGAGTATATCTCCCTTCACCCGATTTTTCATAGAGGATGAGCCGGAATCGTCGCCGATAAGAACAGCAATGCCACCGTTCTTTTGGTGGTCGAGTATCTTCCCCTTTACATTACGGTATTCTGCAAAGGTGCCGTGACGGTCGAGGTGGTTGGGCATGATGTTGAGAATCGCCGCTATATGAGGACTCCATTCCATTTCATCAAGCCATTCAATCTGAAAAGAGGAAAGTTCGAGGACTATCCTGTCTTCCGGGAGAATCTGCGGTAATGCTCCCAAAAGAGACCTTCCGATATTCCCGCCGACATGGAAAGGCCTCGATGTATATCGAAGGATCGATTCAATCATGGAAACGGTGGTTGTCTTGCCGTTCGAACCTGTCACGCCGCAGATCGGAGCTGGACAGCGTTCAACAAACAGACCGATCTCTGTTCGCAGCGGTATTTTTGCCTCACGGGCAGCAATCACATATTCGGAATTACGGGGAACCGCCGGGCTGACCACAACCATATCCGTATCGGTGAAATCAGCAATTTCATGCCTGCCAAGCACATATCGGATGTCGAACCCTTTGAGCAATTCGATGGAGCCGGCAAGAACCTGTTCACTCTTAAGATCGGTTACTGTGACCCGTGCGCCCCGACCGGCCAGAAAAACAGCCGCGCCTACGCCGCCACCGAAGCTTCCCAACCCCATGACAGTGACTCGTTTATTAAAAAAATCTGTGTCTTTTTTATCCATAATCCTATTTATCCGTAATATCCTGAAATTGAAGGATTATCAGGCATTCTTCTGATAATGCGAGGTGTACCAGTCAATAACCTGCCGAATCATTTTTTGATATGATGTATGATGCTTTTGCGCTTCTTCCTTGAAAAACTCCACACTCGATTTTTTCAGGGAGATTGTAATCTTCACGTTTTCTTCATGTAACACCAACTGATCCGGGGAAGGAAGGAAATCTTTAACGATTCTCAATTCACCCATCGGTTCATCAGTATATTTTATTCTGTTTTTCATAGATGCTTTTGCCTTTCCTTCAATATCCCGCACCGTAAATTCGGATGGTATCCCCTCTATACGTCGTGTGAAAAACACATTATTGAGTGAAATTCCCGCTTCTTCTAAACTCACCTCTTGGTCTCCTCTCTATACTAGAGAGGAGATAACTCATTGCGAGCCTTATTGTTCCACCTCTATAGGATAGAGAGGGGGTAAGGGGGTGAGTTTCCGGCGGAAAAGAAAATCGAGACTTTTTCACAGACCTTCTATACGTAAATCGTACAGTCATGATGCCGTCTTCAATACGTCCGATACAATACAATCTTTCTTCTATCCCGCTATGGGCTGTATCTTCCGCAATCACCCGGTGAGGGTCAAGAAAAGCACGCTGTGCCAAAGCAAATGAAACGCCTTGCTTTCTTTGATTTTCCCCATCCTTCTCCCCATCCCATTCGAAGCGGGTCTTTTTCATAGATAATATACTCTGGCGGGCTTACGATACGCAATATAATAGTATGGGTTTTTATATGTATTAATTAAATTTTCTAATAACATCCTATAGCGACAACTAATAATAG
>JBAYHX010000115.1:0-8797 GCA_041665965.1 Candidatus Latescibacterota bacterium | reverse complement strand
TTTACATCTACCCAGGTAACTGATATGCTACCTTGCGGAGTAATATTCCACTGCGTATCTGATAGACTAGAGCGTAACGATAGCCTTGTGATTGCACTTGCAGCGCCATTAAGAGTCAACGTTCCAGAAATAGTCTGAGTGCTACTTGCGGCAAAAGTAAGCACGTCGGCTAAAGTAATTTGTTTCGTAAGGTTGTTGAATGTTGTACTCCCGCTAATTGTTTGGCCTGATCCATTAAGGGTTACTGTGCCGCTTTGCGGAGTGAAGGTTCCGCTATTGACCCAGTTTCCCGCAACGTTCAGCGCGTAGTTGCTGCCGGAAACGTCCAAGGTAGTACTGGCTCCGATGGTAAGGTTCCCATTGACAGTCACTGCACCAGCGAGTGTTTTTGTACCGCTTCCGCCGCCAGTGGTCAGATGATGGTAAGTCGTTGCCTTTATCGTCTGGCTTCCAGCGTAGCCGTAACTAACGGTGTTACCGCTTGCAGTGGCGGTAAGCGTTGTGATTCCCGGGGCGCCGGTAAAATTGATATTCAGCGTTCCGGCCGCAGCATTGGTTAATCCGCCTGTTCCCGCCAATGCGGTTGTTACCGTCAATGTGCCGTTGTTTGTGAGCGTCACACTTGCACCTGTGACTGTCAGCAGGGTTCCGACCGTAAACGTGGCGCTGTTCGTGTAGTTCCCTGTGAATGTTACTGTTCCAATAGAAGTAGTCGTTGCTCCGCTTAACGTTTTGGTGGCGCCGGAAAAGGTGTGAGTACCTGTGCTGGCGGTGAAAGTGGTGGCGTTGTTCGTCAAGCTTCCGCCAAAATTGATAGCCGCAATGCCAGTTTCATTCCAGACACCTCCGGAATTAACTGTAACATCGCCGGTAAAAGTTTTGGTACCTGTATTAGCAAGCGTTAGGGTACCCGTAACTGATGTGGTTCCTGTAACTCCAAGAGTCCAAGTACTTGTTGCACCAGTAGCAAACGTTGTTCCAGTTTCAACAACAAGATTTCCTTGAATGGTTAAAGCACCCAACGTGGTCGCAGTAGCGGTTCCACTCAGTGTCAGATTGCCGTTAATTGTCGTCACGGCGGTCGGCAGGGTCTTGGCCAAACTGCCAGAAAGCTTAAGATTATAGTAAGATGTAAAGAAAGTGGTTGGGAGTGTTTGGGCTGCCCCATTGTACTCCACGGTCCCCGTACTAGGAGTCCATGTGCCCGCGGCAGAGATGGTAACTGTGCCACCAATTTGCAAAGTGCCACCATTGTTCATATTGATGCTGCCAAGACCTGGTGTGCCTCCTGACCCTCCTACGTCGAGAGAAGTAACCACATAGACGACAGACGTCCCCCCAGCAGAAAATGCTAGGGTTCCATTTCCTTTGTTTTTAACTCCCAGAGTGAGAGTCCCGCACACGGCATTCGTCAAATCAACCGTCAGCGTGGCGGCGGATTGCACAATTACTATGTCAGCGCTGCCCGGTAGTCCGCCGCTTCCCGTGCCGCCTGTTAAGGCACTCCAGTTGGTGTTAGTCGTCACGGTTATGGTTGCCGCATAAACTTGAGCAGTTATAAGCGTCAGGAACAGTGTTGAAAGTAAAATAAAAGTAAGTTTTTTCATACTACGACCCTATATAAGAGGTAGAGAATTGCTTGTATATCTGTCCGCCATATATCCATATAGATATATCCGTTCAAAACTACAAACGATGTCACGCCAATCACACTTGACCAGACATAATGTGTTATGCCTTCAATAGCTTCAGCATCGCTTATAGTATCAGCGTTATCAGAAATTTCAGATTGAGCGGTGTGTATTCTTTTTTCGCTGTAATTTATCTCTGCCGGAATGTTGGCGGTATTGGGGTCAGTACAACCCACATCACGGCAAGTGTAGTGGAGAGTTACTGCTTGGTTGATCCATGTAACAGATGAATAAGCAGTACTGTCAACATTGGCTGCAATAACGCTGGTAGTTGGAGCTGTAATGCAGGGAGGTGTAACGATTATCTTAGAGGCGTTTTTGTTGCTGTTATAATTAAATTCATCATATATCTTGTATAAAAGTTCTTGAGCTTTTAAAGGACCGGTCACAGTTATAAATTGTTCGATTCTCATTATCAACCTTTTGTGGGTTTTGGGCCGGTTTCACGACTCGCTCCCCTCAGACTCATTCGTGACCAATTAAGGGAATGAGGATCATAACGTCCACAAAAGTTTATTCTCAGACTAATTCGATTTACTTAAAAAAACGCTGCCTGTCTTTATTTCCTTATCTCTGTCCTTGTCAGTGCTTGTAAAATGTTTTTTTCAAACTTTAGAATCGCTTCGCTGATTTTAGCTACGGTCTATCATTTGGTTATATCGGGTATGAAAAAATATTTTCTAATTTCACAAACAAAAAACAAACTTACCTGTATAGTTCATATAATAATAGATGCAATTATATTAGTCAAGATTTATTTATGAATCTAAAAAAATAAATTGGAACTCTGCTCCGTCGATGGAACTTTGCCTTTGTATTGAGAAATTCCAGCGGCATACAGTGACAGAGAATCTGTGTAATACCTCGCAGTTTTGCTGTAAGGATAGTCAATTCCCAGAAATATCACTACTATTTGAGCCAATTGCAAAAGTCGTATTACTATGGAAAAAAGGGAAATATTTTTTTACTAAAGCCCCACTACCCTCTGTCTCTTTCCGCTTCGCGGGAACTTCGTTTACCCCCGTTTCGGGGGCAAGGGAAGTCTATGTTTCACAGTCTTTGCTGCTTCGCAGGCACGATAAGGATGTGTCCTGCCCCTCATCCGGGGGAGGGATGTCCGAAGGACACGGGGTCCCCGCTCGTACAAAGTACGTGCGGGGTGGACTGTAGGGGGCTGCTTATATACTATGGACTTTTGCAATTGGCTTAATATATAGATAATTATGCCATATCAAGGAATAAAAACCGCCAAACAATTTCGTCTGGCGGTTTGTTGATAGACTAAAAACATTCCTTGATGTGGATTTCTTATTTCATCAGAAGAAGTTTTTTCGTGAGCTTTGTAGCGCCTGCCTCCAAACGATAGAAATAGATGCCGCTTGCGAAACCGGAAGAATTCCACACAGCCGTATGACTCCCCGGAGCGGCTTTCCCCTCAAACAGCGTTGCAACCTCTTCCCCGAGCGTGTTAAAAATTTTCAGGGTAACGAATTGTGTCTGAGGAACAGAATACTCGATCGTTGTAACCGGATTGAATGGATTGGGGAAATTCTGGGAAAGATGAAACGCCGAAGGCTGGAGCGAGTTCAATTCTTCATCGACCCCTGTGGATTGTATAGTAAATTCAGACACCATGAGAGCGGAATTATCGTGGAGAGCGTCCCGAAACTGAATAGCCCATGCATACTTCTTCCCATATTGGAGTACAGGGGCAGTGCCATTAAAATTGTAAACGGCTGAAAGCGAATCCGGATTAATTTCCGCGAACCATATTATTTCCCCACCTGCATCGGGGTCTGCAACAACGATATTTAGATCCAGCAGTTCAATTGGCAACGCTGACCATCGAAATGTCGGTATCAATGTTGAAATCGTACTGCCATGAGCCGGGGAGATAGTGTTCGGAAAATCTTCCACAGTTCCCGTAACAGAAGCATTAATAACTTCATTCGTTGAATTTGAGTACGTGACTGTGAAATCATACCTGTCGCCCACGGTTGGTTTCCCCGGAAGAGTGACCGTTACTGTCCATCTGAATTCCTTGGTATCCAAGGTTATTTCATTTATTAGAGACGTTAAGGGTACGTTTGGACCCTGCACTGTAACCGAGGTAATGGAAGAAGGACCATGGACAGCACATTCAAGTTGATACTCCGTATATCCAGGAGGCAGCATTGCTTTATCATAGTGTTCAGTATAAACATTGCATGTGGTGACTGGCTCCGCTTCCGAACGGACAGAAGCGCCGTAGATATCTCCCGAAGGCATAATTCCATTATATATCAGGTGTGTTCCGGCCCGATTATCAGTCCATCCCACATAAAACTTATTAGTGCCAAAGGAAACTCCCCCAAAAACCTGGTCATTTGCCACATTTACAATAGGCATCTCTGATCCGAAAAGTGCGCCAGATTTATTAATCAATTGTCCATAAATATCAGAGCCGGTCCCTTCGCCCTGATCATAATGAAAATTTCTGTTTGTGTCATTACGCTGATCTGTCCACACAACCAGATAATATGTCCCATCAAATGCAATTGTAGGGAAGAATTGCCCTCCCGGCATATTACATATTGTGATTACATTCCCCATGAGGTTACCTGTAGGTGCCACAAACTGCCCAAACAGATCCCATTGGGAACTACTTGCTCCTCCGATCTTATCCATCCAGACTACCAGATAATTTGTTCCGTCAAAAGCAATGCATAAGGGATTGTCACTGGGGTAATCGTTTTGATTTATGAGAAAATTGGCCCCGGCGAGAGTTCCCGACCGGTTGATTATCTGGCCATATATATCTTCACCAAAACCGGTTTTTAAACGACGCCCATCGTTCCATGCAACCAGATAGTCTGTCCCATTAAATGCGACTGCCACATCCTTTTGATTTTGTGTGTCTGTACTGATTGCAATTTCCGACCCCACAAGACTTCCTGAAGGAGAAACAAGCTGACCGTAAACATCATATTCGTTTCCCTTCCGTGTATCAGTCCAGACAACCAGATAGTTATTCCCATCGAAGACTATACCGCTGGCATTTTGGGAACCTGCCGCCGAGCTGATGACAAAGGGAGAGCCTACAAGGGCGCCCAATTTACTAATGAACTGGCCATACAAATCAGTAGCGCTGCTTGAAATGCTTACTGACATTGCAACGAGGTAATTCGTCTCGCCAAAAGCAACACATGGGGAGCCTATGGATCCGATAGATAATGTGTTACTGATCTCGATAACGGATCCAAGAGTACCCGATGGAGTCATAAGTTGGGCATAGGGATTAGCTTTCCCATTTTGCATCATTACAAACGTACCCAGCATATTCGTCCCATCAAAAGCCGAACCGGTTAATACTTTATCGGTTGCTGAGACGATATAGGGAATTTCAGCCCCAATCACTCCAGCAGAACAGGGGGGTGTTGACATAACTCCACAAAAAGACACAATGCAAAAGAAAGCGAAAAAGAAGTTCTTCATGACATAACTCCTTTTTGATAGGGGATTTTTTACCTGAACTACTGTTCTGGCTCCGCTTGGAAGGCTATTAAAAGTAATACGAATTATACTATATATAATAAATACATTTTATTGTAACATTACTTGCAACATATAAAATGTCAAGCAAAAAAACCCGACGACCCTTTTTTTGTCTGGCACTCAACTTTGTTTTCCAAAAAGCAGAAAAATTACAATTCGAAACTATTCCCATTAAATTGCATCGTGGCGTCGGGGATTTTGCTCGTTCTATTTCTGCGTCCGTGCATGACAAATCTGAATGACGGTTTTCTTGCCGCCTCCCTCCGATTCTTCGACCGCTTTCCTCCCGCTTCGGTGAAGCAGGACGGTTGGAATCACCATTAATCACTGGTACAGATTAAACTCGACAGAAACATAGGTATTCTCATGATTCCAATTAATTGTCCCCGGGTATTCATGTATTGGTCCATACTCCTCATAATAATTATATTCATACTGGCTAACGTGCGCCATGACATCGCTCGTAAGCTTAAAACTGACAGTCGGCCATTGATAATTTATTGTTACCATAGGCATATTCTCTGCGGTCACTCTGCTCCACGCTGTGATGTAACCGAATTCTTCTTTCCACCTGCCGTGGAAGTAAATCATTTCTATCGTTTTGCCATCCTCCGACATCCTACCGTTTACCTCGTTATGCTTCGCGTAGGCTCCTGCGACTGGTGTCAGGTCGGTGTCATCTTGCTCTCCGCTGAAAGAGAGCCCGTTCCATTTCACGTTATTAACGGTAACGTCGAGCCACTCATCATAACCATCTGGTTTTGCTTTGCTAACTTTCCATACACTCAATCGGGCGGTGACTTGATTGGTTTTTCTCAACTGAGCCAAAACAATGGGCGTGAAATCAACCGTGAGGGTACCTACATCCTTCTTCACATTGGTCGCCTGCTTCCAGTCAATGGTTATGTCAACATCCGTGCTGTCGGCCCCTTTGATTACCCGCAAATAACTTCTTCCGCCGAACACGCCGGAAGGCAGGCTGAAACTCCCGTCGGAACCACTGGCTGCGGTTGTCACACTCCCCAACCATTCCTTCAAATTACTTTTGTGAATACTCCTCACCGTGGCGCCGGAGACGGGATTCCCATCCTTGTCAATTAGCTTCCCGGTAACCATGTATCCCCAGCCGATTCCCTGCATGAGCGGCTGAAAAAGGTCACCTTTTCCGGCACCCATCAGGTAGGTTTCTATTTTATCACGGAGCATATCAATGTCCGTCGGCAGTTTCGCCAGTATCTGGAAACTTTCTGAAAACGGTGCGTCGATGACGGGAACAGATCGCAGTTTAGGATTTTTCTCTGGGTAGACATCGGCTATAGAATCTTCGGTGCGATGAAGTGCAGCCAGCATTGCGCATCCAAATCCTTCAATACTCGGGGCATCAACCTTGGAAGGTATAGTAGACGAATTATACATGAAAAAGCGTGGATTTGTTGGGTCGATTTGTTGGTTTTGGCCTACATGTCCATTATGAAAATACTCACTAAAATATGCAGATTCTTCTACAAACATTGACTTGCGGTCGTAATGATCACCCAGACCATGTTTAGAGGTAAAAAGAGGTTGCTGATTAAACACTTTATAAAACACAGAGTTTCCTACGAGAACATGGTACATATAGTGTCCGGTTTCGTGGGCAATAGAACCGGCAATTTCTTCCGGATCTATATGTGATTGTGAAATCGTTATTGAATAAGACATGATTGTTTTCAGGGGTGTGTTTAAAAGGTAAGGATCATATAAATCATTTCCAAACGATAGGTTCCAGGCCATGTCTCCGTCAATATTTGCGCGCACCTCTGTTTGTTTGGAACTTGGAAGAGCATCAATATAACTTTTTATCATTGTTCTTGCTACACCCTGATAGGCGGTCAATTTGTCGAAATCAGGCATGTCTTTGGTGATCAATCCTACCCAGTAGTGTTTAAATCCCTGGTACCCTTTTTCTGAAGTAGAGAGTACTTTCCCAGAATACACTGTTATTGGCATCACTAATTCAAAAGCCATTGATCCATCAGACTGCTTAACAGGAGGTATGCTCACCCATGTATTATCGCGGTTAGAATAATCGCTCATCAGCGCATTGGAGGTTCCATACCCATACACTAAAACAGTTTCAGTTTCTTTAGGAGTAATCAAAAGATTAATTTTACTGGATTGATTATAATCGATGTAATATCCATTCCCCGGTACGGGGGCGTTGACCGACGAGGTTATCTCTGCCATCTCTAAAGTACCAGAACCGCCATCCGGAAACTGAAAAACAAGACCGGTGGAACTGTCCTTCAGCGCGCTTCCTGGAGCGACTGAAATGGTTTGTTTTGTGATATGATCGAGGTTCCATTCACCCGTGTTGTCGGTATCGCCGGGTCCGGTTGTATTGCTCTTCTTTGAACAGCCGGAACAGATGACACAAAGAACGCACACAAACGCGGTAAACCTGCTCATGTTATTCCCCTTTTAATAGACCAACATTCCCAATACGGATATCAAAATCTTGAGAGCTAACAACTCACTATGTTATATGTAGTATAGAACATAATATTACATTATATCACCCAAAAACAAGTTCTTATTTTATTATATTTAGCATTTCGTTTATAGATTCGCTGATCGCATAAAAACTCCTAAACCTTGATTTTTTTGGTCTGGCGATCAATTGCGTTTTTCCTCATAAATAGAAAACTCACAATTCGTTTTTGTTGTACAGCATATTCCCCCTCCATCCATTCTTGTTCCAACTTTTAACCCATTTCCCCCTTTCCCACTCCCATCCTACTATATATATAAAACCATGAATAAGTCTTTATCCCTTATTTATCCATCGTTTTACCCCAAAATCCAGCTCTGATCCTAACTTTTTTCTAATATCCCAGCGCAGCCACGCTCACCGAACCATCTCTGTTCACATCTAACCATGTCAAAAAGGAGAATTTCATGCTGAATCTCTGTGTGATCACGGGTAATCTTGGGCAAAATCCAGTCAAAAGCTTTTCAACCGAGGGGAACTCTGTTACAAACTTTAATCTTGCCTTTAAATCAGG
This sequence comes from Candidatus Latescibacterota bacterium, assembly GCA_041665965.1. GTDB lineage: Bacteria > Latescibacterota > Latescibacteria > Latescibacterales > Latescibacteraceae > JAUYCD01. Next base: position 528 of record JBAYHX010000115.1, on the reverse strand, counting down.
CAAAGATAAGACAAGTTGGATACGAGTTTCGTGTTTCTCGAAGTTGGCCGAAACCGCTGAGAAGTATTTGCACAAAGGGGCCAAAATAACGGTGATAGGAGCACTTTCTGAAGAGAAATGGGATAAGAACGGTGAAACCAAATCATCCTTTCGGCTAATCGCTAGTACCATCGAATTCCTCAAGGTCAACAATTTAGAATCAGAAGACACAAGGGGGTGATGCGAATATGCTGAAAGTCCCCAAAGTGGTTATTGAAATTGTGGCAGATATCGCCTTAATCATCATTTCCACCATAGCTGAAATCATTGAAAAGAAAAGGGAGAAGAAATCACATGAACCAGAAAACAAGTGATGTTAACACCCAGGGTGAAGGGAATGGAAACGGTAAGCCAAAGCTGAAACTCAACGATGAATTTCTGATAAATATTGACGGGAAGGATTTCATTTTGTACCGTGGTCTCCTCGATCTTGCACACCAGAAAGGGCTGAAATCACTTGAAGTTGAAATGATTCAAGTCCCATGCAAG
>JBAYHX010000114.1:0-8811 GCA_041665965.1 Candidatus Latescibacterota bacterium | reverse complement strand
TCGGGTGTGATATAGCTGACCGCCTGCACTCCGCTTCCGAGGCAGGCATGAAGCCAGTAGATGCCGTGGATGCCGTGGGAAGGATAATCGCTCATGGAATTCGTTGCCTGAACGCCCGTAAGCGGCTCCATGGCTTTTACCCTGTCGCGGACGATGTTCACTTCCTTGACATACTCATGGGTATCGCCGCACATGATCGGCGTGCCGGTTTTTTTGGAAAGGCCGGTGATCATCCGGGCTTTTTCCATCGAATAGGCGAACGGCCGGTTGATAAAAATCGGGGTTCCCGCCTCGAGGTACGGTTTCGAAAGATCGGAGAAATAATGAGCGGAGATGAAATCGGAAAGGATGACGCCGTCCACCTTGCCCGCCATATCGTGATAATTCTCGACTGTCTCGCAGCTGTATTTTTTTGCGAAATTCCGGGCGACTTCGGGATTCTTGTCCCACACCTTTGTCATCACCATGCCGGTCAGCCGTGTCCAGGGGTCTCCGGTCGGATTGATGAGCGGCCCCCAGATGGAATCGATATGGGACTGCCCGGGATTCGCGACAAGGATGCCGATTTCCATGAGTTCAACAGCAGAGGGGCTTCTCCGTTTGAACCGGGGACGTTCCACCGCAGGAGAAGCTTTACCCGCAAGCGCTCCGGCGGCTACTATTCCTCCCCCGAGGAGCACCTGACGGCGGGTCGGTTTCTTTTTTATTTTTATAGTCATAGGAGAAATATCCTCACCGGGTTAGTTGTTGTCAACTGTTTTCGCCCAGGACTTCCAGGCCGGCAGGTCCCAGAGGCCGGACGGCGCTTCCCAGTCCATCGGCACTTCCCCGAGCGCGACCGGCATTCCCTTCTTCTCGAGGTGCGAATAGAATCCGGTGAGGAAAATCTCGGTGCGGTGCGTTAGATTTTCCAGTGTCTGAGCCATTCTGCCTTCCTCGATCATGCGCTGGAAATTCAGAATCACCGGTCCGAATACATGGTGCATTCTCTCCCAGGCGTTCGCTCCCCAGGTCAGATCGTCCCCATACCACTTTCCCTGTCCGCCGTACACTTTGATGGACGCGGAAGTGAGCCCTCCGAGTATTTCCTGGAGCGCGGCATAGAATACTTTCCCGCCTTCCACCCGCGGGGCATACTCGAGGATCACCATTCCGTTCGGCTTTTTCCAGTCCGGAGTCTGATAGCTGACCCTCTTTACCCCGCCGCCGATGCAGGCTAAAATCCAGTTGATGCCGTGGATACCGTGGGAAGGATAATCGCTCATCGAGTTGGTGGCGTCCACCGCCATCAGCGGTTCGAGACCGGCGGTCATCTTACGGACCGTTACGGCCTCCTTGACATTCTCGAACTCATCGCCGTAGAAAACCGGTATTCCGGTTTTTTTCATCAGCTCTATCAAACGGTAAAGTTTCTTCCGGGAGTAGGCGAAAGGACGGTTGAGAAAGAGGGGAATCCCCGCCTCCAGATAGGGTTTGGCAAGCGGGTAAAAATAGGGGATTGTCGCAATGTCGGTCAGCATGACCGCATCCACTTTGCCGATCATGTCCGTGAAAGATTTCACCGGCTGCACATCATATTTTTTTGCAAAATTCCCGGCGACTTTTTCATCCGCATCCCATGCCATGGTCATCCTCATGCCGGTCGCGCGGATGAATGCGCTCCCGCCCTCGGAGACCGGATTTATCTGGGGGCCGTAGATTTCGGAAATATGGGAATATCCCGGAGTGCACCCGATGATCCCGATCTCGATCAACTCCGGCGAGGAGGGAGTTTTCCGGTGGAACGTCGGTTTTTTCAGAGAAATCCTTGTTCCTTCCTGTTCTGCCATTTCTTTTTACCTGCTGTAAGGTTGTGAAAAATTACATCTCAGAAAACAGTCTGAACCATGATCTCCATGATTCCGGGATTACCGTGATGACCGTGAAACATACCCATGGCGACACAGTATGCGTCGTTTTAAACTCGTTTTTGCATCAATCAGGAGAATCATGGTTCGGACAATCTTTTTCTTTTATTCTGACTCCTAGCTCCGACTCCTGTATTCAGTATTCTGCTTTTCACAATTTATCCGCCCGTTTAATAAACTCATTGAATACCAGAAACCCGATCTCGGCACAGTCCAGGGGAACACCGGAGGGTATATCCTCGGGACGGTGCCAGAGGTGAAGGGTTCTTTCGTCGTAGCCGCGGCTGTTGATATACATGCCTTTCCCGCCGGAGGGACGGAACGGTTCGGAATCCATGACATAGCCGTCATCCTCGAAAAATTTCGGCTCGGCTTTGATATTCAGATCACGGTGTATATCACGGATGATATCTTTCAGGTCATTTTCTTTCGAATGAACCTGAAGGTTGGGGCCGTAGGTCAGGGAATCGAAATTTACCGCGATTTTAATATCCTTCATCGTGTTTTCCGCTGTTCTTTTTTCCCCGTAATGTTTCGCTCCCAGACACCCGAACTCCTCCGCATCGGCCGCAACGAAGGTAAGTGTGTGATTCCAGACCTTTCCCGAAGCGGCATGAGCCAGCATGAGCATAACGATAGCGGAAGCTGTGTTGTCGTTTGCTCCCGGCGCATTGTACGTTGTATCCGCATGAGCGATGAAAAGAATTTCGTCCGGGCGATTCCCCGGAATTTTACCGATTATGTTCGCTCCCGAAGCATTCGGGATAAAGCGGACTTTAGCTTTCAGGCTGGCAGGTGTTTTATCTCTTACCCCGTCATCGAGCAAGGACACATCCTGCATGCCGACACCGAATGCGGGCAGCGAAGGGGGATTCGTACGGCTCAGAAAGCTGGGCACTGCCCTGCCGTAAGGGCTGACTGTTATCTGCGCCCCGGTTTTCCCGGTCGAAGAGTCGACAAGAACGTACCCTCCCCCGCTTGATTGCAGGATGCCGTCGACACCTTCCGGAGGAGTTCCCTCGCTGCCGAAAGCAGGATAAGTCTCGATACTTTTGCCGCCAAGGATAAACTCCGGCTTTCCGATCAATTCCCATCTTTCGAATTCAAACCGGTCGGTCTCGACAACCGGCAGGGAAAGCCCCATCTCTTTTTTGAATATCTTCGCGGCACGTGCAAAAGCAGGGGTTCCGGCGGGATGAGGCCCTATTTCGGTGCAAAGTTCTTTCAACAGCCTTTTGATGTATGCAGTCCGCTTCTCCGGTGTATCGACCAGCTCACCGTTTCCGGGAGTTTTTGCCCAGGAACTCATGCCCCCGGTTAATGCCAAGAGAGGAAAACTTCCCAGTATTGCGGTAAAATCGCGTCTTTTCATAAGAATACTCCCGCTTTTTTTTATGAAATGAATCCGGAGCTTTACCATCTTCTCATTACAGAAAATATAGCACCCTGTAGTGAGAGACAAAGAGAATTTTCTTACTTTTAAAAAGATTAAATAAATCCCTGACAAAGTATCGTCCTGGAAGATAAATTCTATTCATCTCCCCTGCCGTAATACACAGAATCTGTTTTATAACCCGATCTATTCATAAACTCAAGGATAAAATCCCCCCGCCGTTTCACTGCGACCCCCTTGCTACGGGGGTTGAACAAAGAAGAAAAAAGACAGCCTCGTACATAATTCTCCCCTTATTAAGGGGAGATGCCGACAGGCAGTGGGGATTTCTGACTCAATGATTGTGATGAATATTTTTTATGAATTATCAGGGTTAATAACCCTGAACGGAATTTATGTATAAAATCATTTGGATGGAATTATAAATCCTTCACCGTGCAAACAGCTCATACCTCCCTGTGTGCATACATGAGCGTTTTTGTGGAAAAAGTCTTGAAGAAACGTGATGTCTGTTATATGTTATCTTTTGTGGCAAGCACAGGTATAATCGATATTCCATCTCAAAAGGGTATTTCCGGTAACTATCGGCAAAGTGCAGTAAGGTGTTGTGAATCATGATGAAACTATCCCAGGAAATGAAACTGACGCAGAAGCTGGATTTTCGAATGATCCAGTCTCTGAAACTTTTGCCGCTCAATATCATGCAGCTTGAGCAGCGTATCAATGAAGAGCTGGAGATCAACCCGATGCTTCAGGCTGAGGAACCGATTGAAAAGGTTCCGGAAAGCGCTGAAACGCCGGTCAACGACCGTGGGCAGGTCACGACTTCTTCGGACGAATCCGAACATAACGGGGATTTTACCGAAGCTGACTGGATGCGGTATATCGAGGATGGTTTCGAGCATGATTACGGCGGACTCGACGAAACGGATTATACTATCGAGGAGCGGGAGCCTACAAACACCTATACTTCAACCCTTGCCGATCATCTCACCGAACAGCTTGGGATGGCAGTAAAAAACGAACGCGACCGTGAAATAGGAGAATATATTATCGGTTCCATCAACGATGATGGATTTTTAGACAGCGCCGATATCGACATCGCCGAAGGTCTTCATGCCCCCATCGAAGATGTTCAAAGACTCATCGAGACAATCCAGCAGTTCGACCCGCCCGGAATAGGCGCCCGCGACCTTAAGGAAACACTTCTTATCCAGCTTCGTGAAAAAGGGTTGAAGGACAGTCTTCCCTGGAAAGCGGTGAACGATTATTTTGAGGATTTAACCAACCGCAGGATAAAAAATATTACAAAAGGCCTGCGGATACCAGATGAGGAAATAAAAGGTATCATCGAAGTAATCGGCGCCCTTACGCCGCGTCCGGGATCAGTATTCAGCAGCGGGGCAAGCACTGCAATTATCCCTGATATCTTTGTGGAAAAGATAGAAGGAGAATATAGTGTGATGCTCAATGATAGGTATCTTCCACAGCTTACCATCAGTTCCAACTACCGGAAGCTCCTTGACAAGAACGCCGGCACTCCCCAGGAAACCCGTAAATATCTGGTTGATAAACTGAACAGCGCAAAATGGTTCATCAATTCCATCGAGCAGCGGCAGTCTACCATTCTCCGGGTATCCCGCGCCATCGTAGACCGTCAAAAAGATTTTCTTGATCACGGGATCACCCATCTGAAGCCCATGACCCTTCAGGATATAGCCGATACGGTCGGAGTGGCAATATCCACAGTTCAGCGGGTAACTACCAGCAAGTACATGCAGACGCCTCAGGGAGTGTTCATGCTCAAATTCTTTTTTACCCAGAGAATTTCTTCCAACGACGGTTCGGATGATTTTTCGGCAAAAACAGTGAAAGATCGTTTAAAAACGCTTATTGGCGAAGAAAATCACGAAAAACCTCTTTCCGACCAGAAGCTTACCGATATCCTCAACCAGGAAGGCATCGATATTTCCCGCCGGGCTATCGCAAAATACCGCGACGAAATACAAATCCCCCCTGCGCGGCTCAGGAAAGAGTTGTAATGGATGGATATTTTGAATGATTACGGTTACCGGGAAGAACTCACCCCATCATCCCATCTCTTAGTGCATCCGGGCTTTTGCAGGTTTAAGCCATTGAAAAGATATAAGATTAGATATTGATCTTTATTTCTTTCCTTTTGGTTTTTTCATCCTTTATCCTTTACAATTCATCCTTTTCTTCAATATCCCCGTTTCAAAAAGTACGGTCGTATGGAATCGTCATAGGCCTTTCCTCCGGGCACATGGAAGCTCATCCAGTAGTACGGGGCTATTCCCCGGTTTTCCATTGCCTGGATATATGCTGCTGTCAAAGCCCAGTAGATGTAATTATTCATCATCCCCGTGGTAGGAATGATTTTGCGCTGATAACCGGGAACCCGAAGAGCACCGTCCATATCACCGCTCAGGTTGTCGAAGCTCATGTCGCAGAGTTTTTTTAGCGGCGCGGTCGAGATGCCATCCTCGCGTTTGAAGGGATAGATACCGACAAGAAATGCTCCCTTCTCCCGAACCTTACGCGCCATTTCCATTTCCTTTTCGGGGGTTGCCCCGCTGAAAGCAAGGATAACCACATCTTTCGCGGTGAGCGAATCGGGTTTGAGCGGGTAGACACCCATCAATCCGCCGGCTGTTCCGTTGGATTCGATAAAGAATTCTTCCCGTATGCTCCAGGGATACATCTTCCCGCCGCCGAGAATTTTTTCCGCGATCTTCTGTCCGGCTTTATTCACATCATAGAGATACCGCTCATGAAAGACATCGAGCCTTCCCATAAGAGAATCCAGGTAAGCGGCAGATTGGGAGAAACTTCCGGAAGTGTCTTTAACCGCCAGGTTATGAGCAAGCTGCGCAGTGAAAGCCCAATACTCGACAGCAGTCACCGGGCTGGTCGGGCATACTTTCAGATGTGGAGTGAGCGAAGGGGTAACAAGGCCGTCCTCCTTGGGCGCCCAGTCATAGATCATCATGTCCGCCTGGGTTTCCATGGGAGTTTCGGGATTATCATTGTAGTTGGGCGGGGAATATTTATTGGTGGGCATGGGAAACGCAAAGCCGAGGAAAATGCATCCTTTTTTCCGGAATTCCTGATTTCCCGGGCCGGCAACGAGGAGAAAATCTCCCTTACCGAGGTCTTCGGGAATTTTAAAACGCGGGTCATTTGACCGGTAATCGGGGGCAATATTGGGATTCCCGGGGACATCTTCCGCGCAGGCCCCCGCGTACATGATGTGAGGAGTTCCCAGATGGGAAATAACCTTTCCTCCGGCAAGCTTCCTCTCGGCGGCGATTTTGGCCGCCTGCCCCATTTTTCCCAGTTCTCGGACACGGATCATATGCAAAATATCATAGTTGCCCCGTAAAAAGAGATCGGCGTAGTTGTTGAGCCGTATAACCGATTTTCCTGCTGCCGGCGCAGGATTTGCTTCCGAAACGGACGAAGACCAGATTGCTGCTGTAAAAAAACCAAGCACAAAGAGAACCGATATGGATTTTAAAAGGATAGTTCTCACGCTTTCCCCCGGATTTTATGGGTGATTTATTGTTAGTAAGACGATGAAGTAATGGTAGAAAATAGATATTTTGTGAGGTGATGGCAAGGGAAAGAAGTATTTCCTTGATTTGAATTGTACACAGAGAAGGAGAAGCGTTAAAAAAAAAAGGGGGGCGGTGTGCGCCGCCCCCCCCCGGTGATCAGAAATTAGAACGTAGCGTTAATCCAAGAATCGGTTCGGTATATTTGTTAGCTTTGTTTGCGTTGTCCGTAAAGTTTATATATCTCAGCGAAGCCCCTGCTGCGGTCGTCTGATTGACTTTGTACTCAGCTTCAAACCGTATGGTGGTTTTCGTGTTGTCGATACGGTACGTGCCCGGGTCGCCGTTGGAAGAGCCGATGTAGCCGAATCCGGCCACCGTGCTCATCCTTTGGTCGCGGAACCACTTGTAGGTGAGAGCAAGGTTCAGCATGGTAATGCCGGTGGTCAGATCCTTACGATACGGTGATGAGCCGTCGTCAGGAGTGATCTGATAATATGATTTGTTCCCGGTATGCCCGATGGTGGTGTTCAGGGTGACCGGGAAAGGATTGATGGCAGAATTTACATTGAGCATCACCGTGGTATTATCAGATTCATTTCTCAAATACTCCGCCACATCCCTGTTGTCGCCGATGGTCATGGTCGAGATGCTGACTGTGGCCGCGTGACGCTGGACTCCGGCAGGAATAATTCCCCCGAGTGTGAGCATGAGCGTATGTGTGTACATGTCCAGTTTCTTGCCCCAGTCCGGGATAGTAGTGTTGTCGTTGGGATTCACCACAGTATTGTTTACCAGATCGAGATTGTTGACTGCGGTGTACGTTCGATACCCAATGGACATATTCGGAGCATAATCAGGGAGAATCTGCGGACGATAACCGACTGTGAAAGAAGCGTTTTTTGTGTCCTTGGTCAGATCCTTATGAGTAAGGTTGCCTGTATTATCCGGGGCGTCATACTGTTTTTGTTCACTGTCCAGATTGTCCGAGTAGGCTTCATACCCGATATCCAGGGAAATCTGATCTTTCAAAGTAAGGGTTTTGAGATCGAGCTTGTACCCCCCGATGTCGGTTTTCTGGTTTGGATTTCCCAGCGATACATAATGGGTGGGGATACGGTACACTTCTCCACGGAACCTGCTGTTCAGTTTCGGGATTGCCAGAGGAGTGATAAGTTTGAAAGAGTATACCGAGGTTAAGGCATCGAGGACTCCCTTGCCAACATCGTCCTTGAGCTTCAGCTTGTCAAAAGAGGTCTGTGTTGAACCGTTGAAGCGGAACAGATCATCGCTGATCTGGTCTGGCAGATCATCTTTGATGTCATCGGTTATCACACCGAACAGGTTGTCGGTAACCATCGTTCCGCCGAACTCTGCACTGATGATTGAACGGTTATTATTGAATCTCAATGCCGTTTCAAAGGTTCCCACCCAGTTTTTCTTGGGTGAGTATTGAGTCACAAAGCTGTCAGCCTGGCTGTTCGAAAATGTATAATGCGAATAACGGTTTTTCAATTCGCTGTCATAGGAATAGTTAAGAGAGGATGTGTCATCCTCGGCTGTAAAGAGATTAACGCCAAAATTCCATGTGACATGACGGTTTTTCATCGGAGAGACATCCAGTTTGAGTGCGGTTACATTCCGGGTAAATGAACCCTGGACGAATTCATACACATGATATTCTCCGTTGGAATCCTGGATGATTCTCTGGAATGGGGAAGAAGATATATTTACTACCTGGCCGGATTGATCTATATAACCTGTGGCAGTCACATTGGAAACGCCGTTCACCACTTCAACTTCATCACCTATATCCCGCAGGTTGTATCCACGGACAAAATCGACATTGAAACGATTCGATTTAAATGCCGCCGATAGACCCCGCACCTGGATTCCGTTAAGGGAAAGGTCGCTGAAATTGGGATTTTCATCCCCG
>JBAYHX010000113.1:0-8893 GCA_041665965.1 Candidatus Latescibacterota bacterium | reverse complement strand
CATCCGAAATATCAAAGATGGTATGTTCCGCGTTTTCTCCCTCAATTGTAATATCAGTGTTTTCAACGGTTAAGCTGCCATCAATGCGGTAATAACCGGTAGGAATAAACAGATTTTTTTTTGTCTCCCGGGCGATCTTGAGCGCCGCCCGAAAAGCTTCGGTATCATTATGCTGCATGACTGCATTACTCACCGAACGGCTGGGGGCGTCTTTTAACCAAACACGGTTCCCTTCGATCTTTTCAATCGTAGTGCGCAGCTGCGTGCGAGCTGAGAAATTGATTACCAGGCCCGGTTCCATGTCGTGTTTTTTGAATCTGATTTCCATGCCACCGCTGAGTTTTTGCCAATCCCATGTGATCGGTACATCCTGACCTTTCCAGGATAGGGCCAGATCATCACTCCACCTGAAAGTGTACGGCTTGTCAGAGCGGATGTCGAGTATGAAAACCAGCCAGTCGCCGCCCGAACCATCGAATCCGCGCAGTTCAACGACATCGTCAAAGGGTATCTTTACGAGGTTGTACATACCCGTGAGTCCGCGCAGTTCTTTTCTGATGTAATGCGGATCGCATTTACTTATCATAACACCCTGACCAACTTTGAAATATTCGGGATTTTTGACTACTATCTCGGTGGAGCCTGCGACAGTGGTGGCCGTGGTCTCCAACTCTGAACCCGAAGCGCCGAAGTCCATGGCATTTATCCACTGTGACTGCTGCTCCAAAGCCTGGCTAACGTACCGCTTGACTCTTACATCGTCGAGGTCTACTTCATTTGATCCATTCTTCAGTTCGGAACCGGAACCACCTTTGATGTCAAACTTTTGTCCGGCGGATAATCCGTAAAGACTGAAAATCGCCATAATTAACAGTAACACCTTGATTATTTTCATCTTTCTGCTCCTTTTACTTTCGTTATTATCTGCTGCGTTAACGTTATTTATTTTTACAAGGGGTTGAGTAAAAGTGTGACAGGCGGCGGTATTAAATTGTGACATCCGGTAATGAAGTAGTCTGCTTTTTAGGATAAGTAAAATTTTTCATATATCACTTTTTTAGTGATGAAGACAATGGGGAAGGTCATTGAATGAAGCTTTTGAAAAAAATCAGATGTCAGGTACTATCAGAATGCATGTAACTTTATGACATCCTTGTGAATTCCTGGCAGCAGGAGATGAGTTTGTAACTGCGGAGGCCGCATCGTTGTTCTCCTCCTTTCAGATTTGCTTTTCGGTTGTAGTATCATCATTTTCAATGGATGCAAATTGGAGCGGTTTGCGAAACCAGGAAGTTTTCCATGCACCATAGAGGACTCCGGCAGAAAGCCAGCAAAGTCCGACAAGTTTAGCTTTATAACCAAGACTAAGCCAGAGATAAAGGCATACAACAAAACCCAATACCGGTATGATTAAATGGCCTGGTTTCTTCTTTTCACCTCGCAAAAAATAACGAACAAATGAAGAAGCGTTTACACCCATAAAAGCGATGAGAGCTCCAAAGTTCAGCAGTTGAGCTCCAAGAGTATATGTGAATGTGAATGCACCGGCAAGAACTATTACGCCAATGAGGATTATATTATTGCTGGGTATCTGTGTGCGTGGATTCACTGCTGCAAAGAATTTTTGCGGAATGGCGTTATCCCTGCCCATTCCATAGAGAAGACGTCCGGCCCCGAGATGAGCACCTGAACCTGAACCGATCGTTGCAATAAGTAATGCAACATTGACTAAATTGAAAAGCCATTGCCCTCCTGCTTTTCCGGCAACATAACAAAAGGCAGTATCCATGTCGGGGAAACTGGTGCTTGGCCATACCATCTGGGCAGCATAGACCTGTATGGAAGCCAGTAAACCGGTTATCAGGCACACCATAACAGTAGCCAGAAGGATGTTTCGCCGGGGATTGTGAACCTCTTCAGACAAGGTTGAAATACCATCGAATCCAATATAAGTCAGCACTGCAAGGGAGGCGCCGGTAGAAACTGCGGAAAATGAAAATGTGTTTGGATCATAGAAGGGCCTGGTCCAGTCTATCAGGCCGTGGGGAGGTTGAAGCCAGAGATAACGGACAGTTGCGCCGAGAAAAAGCAGAATAACAACACCAAGACCCGTGGCAATCACAGTATTGGTACGTACACTGGACTCAATACCGCGCAGATTCATCACCGTAAACAGCACGGCAAAGAACACGGCATATACGGCAAAAGATATTTCCGGGACAAAGTTCATCGCTGCTTTGCTGGCCCAAATCACACAAATGATGGGGTTCATAACATAATCGAAAATCATACCCCAGCCTACAAAATAGCCCAGAGAAGGGTGTATCTCACGGCTTACATAGGTGTAGGCAGAACCAGCACTTGGATAGACATTGGCCATCCTGCCATAACTGATGGCAGTAAAAAATATTGCTATCATACCGATTAAAACAGTGGTTACAACATGTCCTCTGGCCAGATTTGCAGCAGCGCCAAAAAGCGGCATAGGAGCTGTTGGCTGTATCAGAATGATCCCATAAAGAACAAGAGCAGGAAGGCGTAGAGCACGTTTCAGACCCGGGCCGGAAACGGCTGCTTGATTTTCAGTCATATTAACCGACATTCCCTTTATCAAAATCACGAGCAGTTGAAATGTCCCGGAAACTTTTTGATAAAGGAATTTTATTTCATAAAACTCTTTTATCAAGTTTTTATGCTGACAGTTTATAAGCTTTATAAAACAGTGAAATCGAGCGGTGTCACTCCTGATATGAATCAGCTTCCGAAACAGGTATTCGGTTTCAACCATGTACCAGTTGAAGCTAACTCACCCTGTAAAGGACGGAATCTCCTTACGGGCTGCCCAGTGCGCTGCGCGCCAGATTATCTCACGGTAGACGGGGACATTGTACGGGTCTCCGGTATGACCCGGCAGAAGCGCCGCCACCCTGCCGTTGCCATGCTCACGACACCAGCCGCCGACGCATTCTCTCTTGTCATGCATGCCGGTCGTTTCGAACAGGGAGATCGTAGATTCGGATTTGATGACCGCACCGAACTGCTCGTCCAGATTAATGAAAAAAGGATCGAGTCCGCGGGTGATCGGATGCTCCTGATTAAGGTCGTGAGCCCATAACGGTTGGATTTCACGGTGCATGACCGGCTCCACCCCGAGGACATCGGCGATTTCCTTACGCCCTGAATAGAGAGTGCAATGGAGCGACAGGAATCCCATACCGCGGTCCCGGATATTTTTTACCACCGCCTCTGTGTTTGTATCGTTCCAGAACACTTCACCCTTCTGAGAAGCGTCTGCAATGGGGGCAGGGAATAGATCGATGGGATCAGGGATACTTGTCCGCGCAACCATGAATAGATCGGCATCCGCTATGATGGCCGGAGAAAAGGCTTTGCTTGCTCGGACAAACACCAGCCGCCAATCCTTCTTTGACGCGAAGATGCTCCTTAAAGCGGTTTCGTAACAGATGCCGTTGTGGTTAGTGTCGTGCGCCATGACCGCCACAATTTTGGTCGTTCCCGGAGTTTTCGGAAAGAGAGAAGAAACTATTTTTGCCATATGTCATCGCCCCTTGGAATCATTTGTAATGGCCGGAGTAATTATTTTATCCTCATCCGGAAGAAGATTGCGGGATATCGCGTTTCATCGCCCAGTGTGCGGCACGCCAGAAGATTTCCTGGTACTGAGGCACACGGTATGTCCACTGGTAGTGGCCGGGCAGGAGTCCCACAACTCTCCCGTTTCCCCGTTCAAGACACCAGCCGCCGAGAGCGTTTCGTTTATCGTGAATCGCGAGCGAGCGGAACAGCTGGGTTGTCGTAGAGGGGTTCTTGATCTGCGAATCGAATTGTTCATCCAGATTGAAAAAGAAAGGTTTCATACCACTGGTTATGGGATGGGACTGGTTGAACTCACGGAGGATCACCGGCTGGATCTCCTGATGAAGGATGGGCTCGATACCGATAAAATCCTCGATGTCGGGACGCCCACTGAAAATGGTGCAATGGCAGGCCAGCCATCCCATGCCGCGCTTCTCTACGTTTTCGAAGAGTGCAGACGCCTGTGTATCTGTCCAGATGTTGTCTCCGCGCGGGCGGGCGCTGACCACCGGCTCGGCAGTCCACGCCGGGGAGTCCGGTCCGCCGTAACGAGCCGAAATGAAAAGGTCGGCATCCGCAAGAAGTTCCGGGGTCAGATACCGGCTTGCAAGGACGAAATAAATCTTTGAATCCTTGATGGGGCCGAGTATCTGACGGACATGTTGTTCCTGCGATACTGCCGGGTGCCAGTAGTCGCCCATGACCGCGACTATCTTGGTTTCTCCGGGAGCTTTTGCCGAAACCTGCGCAAAAGCGGACGGAGTAAGAGCGGGCGCCGCAGCAATAGCAGCAAGACCGGTTTTGAGAGCGGTTCTCCGTGATAGATTGTATCGGTTCATCAATAACCTCCGAATAGAAGTTTCACTTGGAGGCGTCAGCGCCCCAGTCGATGAGCTTAAGGTCGTCAAGCATCAGGTGTACACGGCTTTCGGGTTTCCCGGTCACTGGCGAGAGTGGGATAAAGGAAACTGCGAGATGGTGGACACGGGGTGTGTTCTTGCTCCCGCTGCGGTATCGGAGACGCCAGATGGAGAACTGTGGTTGTACCTTCTCCATGGAGGCAAGCGACGAGAGATTCGCCCGCTGGATTCCGTCGTGGAAAAACTGAAAAAATTCGTCAGCCTTGTTTAGCCGGTTCAGGTGGAAACGGATGCTCGCCCGTTCGATCATCGTATAGGATGGCACCTGTTTGCCGGTAAGCAGGTCGATTCGGTTCGACCCCTCATCGAAAGCTATGCGCACAGGGGTTTGGGAGGATTCGACAGCCATGGGAAAGATCCTCTATGGAAAGTTTATGGATAGTTACAGGCTGTGAGTTCTATGATACCTATAAATTGTGTTTTGTAAGTAATGAGTTATAGGCCAGCCTTTTCCTATATCAAAAAAATTATGAGTTGTTTCGTTTCACGAAAACATACTTGTGAATCAACATAAGTGCTTTTACTTCTTTCAAACAAGTAAATTTTACATCAATATCGCAGCCTGCATCTTTTTGCCAAAATATGCTTGACACACACACCCGAAATTCCTATTTATGCCATACCCTTATCGAACGTGTTGCTTATATTACAAAAACCACTTATCTATTTGACACAGCAAAGGTTATAAAATGAGCAGATAAAGATGCCCCCACCCCATGTCCCCTCTCCCGTGAACGGGCGAGGGGAAACCCCTGTTGTAATTTATAACCCATTCTCTTTAATGCAGATATGGGTCTCCCCATCTCTTGCACCGGGGTCCCAGCTTTTATGAAACAAAGGTGGGGTGGTAGAAGGGGATCAAGGAGTGAGTTAAAACGTGCTGTTTAATCTCGATAAGCGTATCACAAAATTGTATCGGAATAATAGTGCAAAACAAAAACATAGTAAGGAATGAAAATGACCATCACAGAAATTCTTGCCCGCAATGTCGCCCAGTACGGCGAAGATATCAGCCTGGTTGAAATCAACCCCGAAATCAAAGAGGTTAAAGCAAGCTGGAAGGATTATGAGCTTGTCGAAACCAATCCCGAAAAGAGATACCGGCGGGAGATGACATGGCGGGAATTCGATGACAAATCCAACCGTTTTGCGAATTTTTTACAGCATAGGGGTATGCAAAAAGGCCACAAGTTTGCAATATTGCTGATGAACTGTCTGGAGTGGCTGCCGATCTATTTCGGGATACTGAAAACCGGCGCTGTAGCGGTGCCGCTCAACTACCGTTATACAGAGGAAGAAATCAAATACTGCCTTCATCTTGCCGGATGTGACGCTTTGATCTTCGGGCCGGAGTTTACGGAGAGAATCGATGCGATCCGTGAACGGATACCAAATGTAAAATTACGGCTTTTTGTCGGACAGGGCCGTCCCGCATTTGCAGAAAGCTATTATGCGCTCACAGCGTGCTGTTCATCGGTTGCTCCGAAAGTCGCGATTTCCGACGATGATGATGCTGCCATATATTTCTCATCCGGCACCACCGGTTTCCCAAAGGCAATTCTCCATACGCACCGGAGCCTGACGACATCCTGTGAAACGGAAATGGATCACCACAAGCAGACGCGCGAGGATAATTTCCTCTGTATTCCGCCGCTCTACCACACTGGCGCGAAAATGCACTGGTTCGGCAGCTTCCTGTCCGGCAGCAAAGCCGTTCTGCTGCGCGGCGTCAAACCGGAATGGATAATCACCGCGGTATCCGAGGAGCAGATAACGATTGTCTGGCTTCTGGTTCCATGGGCGCAGGACATTCTGGACGCCATCGAACGCGGGGATATAAAGCTGGAGGAATACAACCTCGACCAGTGGAGGCTTATGCACATCGGCGCGCAGCCGGTTCCGCCCAGTTTGGTCAAACGCTGGAAAAAATATTTCCCCAACCACGATTACGACACCAATTACGGCCTTTCGGAATCTACTGGCCCCGGCTGTGTCCATCTCGGCATCGAAAACATCCATAAAGTCGGCGCTATCGGAAAGGCCGGTTACAATTGGGAATTGCAGATCGTGGATGAAAAAGGCTGTCCGGTAAAGCAGGGCGAGGTCGGCGAGCTTTGTGTAAAGGGTCCGGGCGTGATGAAATGCTATTACAACAATCCGGAGGCTTCCGACGAAGTGCTCAAAGACGGCTGGTTGTACACGGGCGATATGGCGCGAATGGATGAAGACGGATTTGTCTATCTGGTCGACCGTAAAAAAGACGTAGTTATCTGCGGCGGCGAGAACATTTATCCGGTGCAGATCGAGGATTTTTTGCATACACACGAAGCGATCAAGGATGTGGCTGTGATCGGCCTTCCCGACCATCGTTTGGGCGAAATCATCGCAGCGATAATTGAGTTGAAGCCGGGGTTTTCCTGTTCTGAAGACGAGATCACGCAGTTCTGCACCGCGCTGCCGCGCTACAAGCGTCCGCGCAGAATCTTTTTTGAAAAGGTGCCGCGCAATCCGACCGGGAAAATCGAAAAGCCACGGCTCCGTGAAAAGTATTGCGGCGGTAGCCTTGTCGAGGCTCAGACCGAGAGTCATTAAAAAAATTGGGAGACGTTCTCCCCCACATCCGGCGCGGCAAACAAAAAACCGCCAAACTCTGTTTATAGTCTGGCGGTCGATTGTGTTTCCACGCTTCTCGCAATTAGTCAACTTCTGATTCCGGCGCACCTTACGCTGAAGGTGTTCCCGATGCCAGGGCTGTTTCAATTCAATAAACGCTTCCTCCATCCGGTACGCAGAACCTGCCCGGCCGGCATCCCAATCTGCCGTTAAAAAATATCATTCCGGGAATCGAGTGAGTTTTCCCTTGTTACGGATCATGCGTTCAAGGCTGAGAATATTCATCATGTAATAGCGCGGCTCATGGAAATTATCCCTGCGGGTTTCCGGGATGCCCGGCCGTACTTTATTCACTCCGTAACGGTCTACCGCCTGGCGGAAAACCCCGCTTTCGGTGGACATGACCCGATATGTCCATTCCCTGGCCCGTTCGTACCATTCCGCAGCCCAGACATCTCCTGTATATTCCAGAGTCATCATGGTGGAGACGAGAATTTCGCACTGCGCCCACATTGTCTTTAAGTCCCATACAGCTCCGGCGGCGTGTTCCCCTGTATCGAACACATAATACCGGCTGTCGCCCATACCGCCGTAAATGTAGTCCCAGGAAAGCTCGATCATACGCCGCGCGCGGCTCTTGAGAGTGTTGAATGATGCGCGGTTCTTTTCACGGAGCGCTTCGGACATGGCCATCCACTGAGTTTCAACCGTATGACCCGGCGAGGTCGTGGCTGCGTATTCCGGAATCCGGGTATAATCATGGTACATGATTTCGTTGGAGATTCCATAATCACTGTTCCAGAAATGGTTGAGAATATGATCGAGGTGTTCACGCGCAAGCTCATCCATTCGGGCGTCTTTATGAAATTCCAAAAGCTGCGGCAGAATCCACGTCATCATGAAGGAATGTCCCTGCGAACGAAGACCCGTTTGATTCACACCGTTGAGCCGCACACCGGTGTAATCGCTATTCTCGTAGCGCTCAACCGATTTGAGTATGCTCAGTTTTGCCAGTTTCAGATCCTCTTCGTTGCCGGCAGCCTTGTAAAGCTGGATCAGCCCGCTGGCGGAAAACAGAGCGCCGTAAATGTCGTCGCCATTCCCCTGACCGATGCTGTCAACAGGTTTTCCCTCACGGCTCACTGCCTGCAGCCAGGCGCCATCCCCACGGTGCATGTATTTCACCATGAAATCGCGTGATTTCCGGGCCATTTCGAGCCATTTTGGATTCTTGTCGATGTAATTATAGAGGTACGCATACACCCATATGCCCCGGCTCTGGTACCAGATGTCTTTCTGGTCGTTCTCCACACGCCCGTCATCGTACAGGTAGCACATGAATCCGCCGTTCTCACGGTCATAGCCGCCTTTTTCCCAGAATGGGAGATAGTGTTTGAACAACCGGTCACGGTATGCGGCAAGAAGTTCTTTCAGACTCAGGCCGGCGATTCTGGCCGGAAGAGCATTGAACGTGCCTGTCTGATATGCCGACTGGTGCGCAATCGGCTCTCCGAAGGAGGATGTGGCGCCGGAAATCCCCGCTGCGATCGCTCCGCTGATAAAATTACGTCTCTTCATACATTTTCCCTTTCCGATGCAATCGTGATTCTGACGCCGTTCAATTCCTCATGACTAATGATAATTTAGGCCACCTCTAACAATTGCATTTTTAAAACATGAAAGACAATGCAACCCAATAACGAACATGTAAGTGATGATAATGTTGGAGTTTCTCACACACAAGAGGCGTTTTTGCCTGCTGT
>JBAYHX010000112.1:0-8908 GCA_041665965.1 Candidatus Latescibacterota bacterium | reverse complement strand
TGCTTCCCTTGAATTTCAAGGATCAGTACATTCTTTTTTTACATTTCATCGATGCTCAATCGCTGCAGGATGCAACTTCCTTTTCGGACAAGGTTGAGAGCGCCTGTCCCGGGGCGAAACAAGTAACCATTTTTCAGGAACCTGATAAGCGCATAATACAGGAAGTCCTTCGCAGATCAGGAGAAGCTGATGCAGTCGTATGCACCTTTTTCCTTAATCCATCTCCAGAGATCGATGCCTCTCACATTCCGAAGGAATATGCAAAGCTCGTCCATCAAGCCATTCAAAAGAATAAAAAAACTATTGGTGTTTCATTCTTCAGCCCTTTTTTGATTAATGAACTGCCGGAACTGAAAGCTTTTCTTGTGACGTATTCACTCAACAATTTTTCCATGAATTCTGTTCTGGATTTACTTTCCGGAAATGGCAGCGTTTCGGGAAGACTTCCAATTCCTTTATCCGAGCACTATCCGGAAGGATTCGGATTGAAATTAATGGTTCAGAAGAAGCAAAATAAATAATACTACACTTTGTTTTTCTGAAATTTATCAAAAATAAAGGCCGCTCTTGAACGCAAGCGGCCTTTTTCTTTATACAATTGTATGAAAATCAAAGTACCTTTGCACTAACAGATGCAACAGGCATTCCCCTTTTTTTGTCAATGAATCCGGATAACGCCTCTCTATTGACCGCTCGTTTAATGAGTGGTACGGTGCTTTTTCTGTATATGGTAATCTGATCCTCAAATACAGGTTTGCCGGAGTTGATATAAAAGACACCGAGCGGCAGTTTTTCGGCCTCCAGCGCACGCTGGAAAACATGAACCCGGTCATGGGGATCGTAGGTGCTCTCCAGATAATAGGTATTGGCTTTAAACCATTGAAAGCTATTAATCTTATTAAAAGTAACACAGGGCTGGAATATATCGACCAGGGCAAAACCTTTGTGAGTAACCGCCTTTTTAATAATTTCTTTGGTCTGCTCCATATCCCCGATAAACGCCCTCGCCACAAAAGATGCATCCAGCGACAGAGCTACGGCAAGAGGATTGAACTGCCCAAGAATTACGCCATCGACCTGAACAGAGGTCTTGAATCCGGGCTGGCTGGTCGGAGAAGCCTGGCCTTTCGTAAGTCCATACACCATGTTATTGTGGACTATCACCGTGATATCGGGATTCCTTCTGATGCAATGCATGAAATGATTACCCCCTTCGCCATAGATATCACCGTCGCCGCTTTCAGCAATAACGGTGAGCTCAGGATTTACCGCCTTGATTGCTGTTGCCGGAGGAAGCGCCCGTCCATGAAGGCCGTTGAAAACATTTGTCCTCAGATAATGGGGAGTTTTTGCTGCCTGCCCAATACCAGATACCATAACCAGTTTTGCGGGATCGATATTCAACTCGGCCAGAGCTTTTTTCAAAACCGTGAGGATGCCATGATCTCCGCAGCCAGTACACCAGGCAATATCACTCTCATATTCCAGATCAAAATCTTTAGCGTCCATGCGGATATACCTCCTGCTCAATTTCTGCTTTCAAAGATTCGGTGAGATGCTCGACAGAAAAGGGAAGACCATTATACTGGAGAATTTTTTTATCGATCGAAATGCCGGTGCTTGCGCGGAGGATTCTTGAGAACTGAGATGTGGCATTATTTTCGACAATAATCGTATTTCTCGCCCCGCGAAAATAATCAGCGGTATCTGTATGCAGAGGATAAACCTGGTTAAAATGGAGAAGGGAGATATCATTCCTCCCTAATCTTTTTATTGCCTCTCGAGCGATATGATAGGTGGACCCCCAGCATACAACCAGATATCCGCATTCTTTTCCCCCGGTCAGTTCAGGGGGAATAGCTTCCAGCTCTATTTGATGCATTTTTTTCAACCTTTTGTTTACCATCGCGGTACGTAAATTATAATCCTCAGTGATATGACCCCGGAAATCATGCTCGTCACTATCGACAACAACCATACCTTCCCCGTATCCGGGAATGCCGCGAGGAGAAATACCTGAATCGGTTATGGTATACCGTACATAATCTTTATCTGTCTTTATATACTGGTGTTCAATTTTAATATCCGATATATCGGGCGCCTGAAAATTGTAATACGAATCCATGATATACTGGTCGGACAGGATAAAAACAGGAATCTGATATTTATCTGCAAGATTGAACGCCATGCGTGTAAGACTGATGCAGTCTTCAATTGTGCCCGGAGCAAAAATCACTCGTGGAAACTCCCCATGACCGGCGTAGAGGACCATTTCCAGATCACCCTGTTCCGTACGGGTAGGCAGCCCTGTAGCGGGAGCAGGCCGCTGACCGACACTTATCACAACAGGGATTTCAAGCATGCCTGCAAGACTCACTCCCTCTGTCATAAGAGCAAATCCGCCTCCTGCGGTACAGACCATTCCCCGTCCTCCTGCATACCATGCTCCAATAGCCATATTTATGGCGGCTATCTCATCCTCTGCCTGTTCAGCTATGATATCATATTCCAGAGATTTCTCGGCGAGAAAGGTAAGGATACCGGTTGAAGGAGTCATCGGATAGGCGGAAATAAAGTTACAGCCTCCACAAAGGGCCCCAAAACCGACTGCCTCCGCCCCATTCATTACAATCTGGTTGTCAATTTCGGGATGCATCTCGATTGTCGCTTTGAAAGTCCCCTCATCAGATATTCTATGGCCTATTTCGTAACCTTTTCCCAAAGCTGTACTGTTATTTTTAGCCGCCTCAACACCTTTTCTCTCAAAATATCTACCGATAAAGTTATTGGAGATTTCGGCGTCGATCCCCAGAATACCGGCGATAATACCCACTGCAATAACATTGGAATATATTTCTCCCCCGACTTCTTTTGCCATGCTGTTGAAAGGAACATGATAAATCTTAACTGCCGGTTCCTTTCCTCCGGGTGCCAGAAGGTCTTTATCTCCGATAATAAGAGTCTTTCCCGAAAGACGCCACCTGACATGTTCCAGGGCTTGCGCCGTAAACGGGAAAAGTATATCGATCCTTTCGACAAATGCATTCACCGTATCCGTTGAAACTCGTATCTCGGTTGAATTACTCCCTCCCCTGACCCGTGACATATACTCCTTGGTTGAAAAAAAGTTATATCTTGAAATTTTAAGGAGCGATGCCATGAGGAATTCTACTGTCTGGATTCCCTGCCCGGCCTCCCCACAGAGAACAATTGAAACATCACGTATTCCCGGAATATCCTTTTCCATGATGTTACCCCTGTAACTGATGAATGAAAAAGAAGATAAATAAGACTCAAAAGCATATTATATATAATTATATTTTTCTATATTATTAATTAACACATCTTGCACGTATTGCACAAGTAAAAAAGTTTCTGTTTCATTTGAAAAAGGAAATAAAGGAGAATTTAGGAGATTTTTATTTTTGACTTTGGAGTTATTCTCACCAGCCTGATACAGTTTTATCAACGATAAGCGAAGCCAGCATTTGAAGCGCCTGTTTCACTGCATCAGAACGGGAGGAAGGGCTGGATGCATCGTAACGCGCCCATCCCTCCATTCGTTTTTCTTCCCAGAGCGGACGATTCTTCTTGCGGTCAAAAAATTGGACTTCAGCATAAATATGGATTTTGTATTGTTTGGCCTGCTCATCCTTTGAATAGGTATCAGCTTCATTAATCACTTCGACGATTCTTCCGATAACCACAGCGTCGGCCTTTGATTCATTGACAATTTTCATGCTTCCATTACTGATAATCGCATTCGTGACTTCATCTGTGACATCTTCCACAATGTTCGGCTCAACCGTATCATTTTGGAAAAGAGGCACCGCGGCTGTTTTGATATGTCCCGGAAGGGAACCCGATACACTATAGTGACTGCACCCGGCGAAAAGGAGTAGTCCATAAACTAAGATCAATAACCCTGCATATAAAACTGAAGGCATAGAAACACAAGAGCACAAAGGCTCTGAATAAATAACCTCTTTTACCTTCGGCTTTTGTCGTGATAATTTTTGTTTCATCTTCGTGCTTTACTTTTAATTAATTAATTTTTATACACCAATTGACAGAATAACATCTCAAGTTTTCTCTCTCATTAATTTCATATTTCAAAACAATTCACTTCATATTTCATATTTCATATTTCATCACATTCTCACACCAAAATAATATCTCCGGGCATCGTTGACATACTGTGAATCACCCATATCATCCAAAGGCCAGGCAACTTTAAAATAGGCAAGCGCATCGAGATGGTAGAAAAAAACCGTTTTAAGACGAAGTTCCAATCCTATATCCCGTTTGAACGATGTGTCTTTCAGCCTGTCCATACTGAGTTTCTTGAAATTCCAGACCGAACCTGCTTCGAAAAAGGCAGAGCCATAGAGACGCTGGAAATGCGCTCCCCCAAAATTTCTTCCGATTACGCTCCTGAGGGGAAACACATAGCTGACTCTTCCCAAGAACACTTTCGAACCCCAGAATGAAAAATATGGATAACCGGCAAGAGTATACTCGCCTCCCAGATAGTATTTGAGCGGCCAGTCATACCCGCTCCCCTGACCTTTCCACGGGTCTTTGATCTGAATATCACGGTATCCGATCAGGACAAGCGAATCGACGGTATGACGGTACCCGGGAAGTTTGTAGTTCCCGTTGAAGTAGAGTGTTAATTCGTTTACATCCAAGCTCCTTTTCAATGGCCGGAGTACATCCAGTGCTGTATCCGGATTATAGGTACCGTAAGTGAAGATCACATTTTTATTACTGTCCTGGCCAATTCCTGTGGGTATATAATACACCGGTTGATTTAAAAGGGAATCCGCGTACTCAGAACGCAAGTGTTTGAATTCGAATAGGGCAACTGTTCCTTTGGGGGAAATATCGTTGTCGGCGGCAGGATATGTTCTGGTATAGAAATAGCTGATTCCAAGCTCTACTGTCCTGAAATATTCCATATTGCTGAAAAGATAAGAATCAGCGGTCTGAGTTGTTCCTGCCCCGGGAATCTGAGATGTAATGTTATTACCACCGGTTACATACATGGAAAGATCTTTAAGGGTTTCCAAGCGTATTAATGTTTCGAAATACTGTCTGAAGGTAAGTTCAAAATTCAGAAAATGACGCGGTGCAAGCGGCACCTGTATACCGGCGCGGTATCTTCGGAATTCGTCACGGTATACATCTGCAACAGTGTATCTTTGTGACAAATCGTGGATAACATTGTTATACCCCAGAGAATCTATATTCGCGACGTATAAGGTATCCGCAACCGCATCGAGCCTCTCGATATAGTTATTGATAACCGTCCGTGAGCCGCCGAGGTAAAAACTTGGAGAATGTGTGTATTTGCTGGAAGTCAGCGGCGCCATTTTCCGTTCGTAGTAAAATTCCAAATTGCTGTTGAGAGAAACATCTTCCTTAAGGTTTTTTCCCACACTGCCGCTCAGAACGAATGCATCCTGTCCAAGAAGATCGGAAAAATATGCCTGAGCTCCGATATTTACCACATTAAGACCGAATCGGCTTCCGATGAATGAAGGGCCGACCATCACAGTCGGTACAATCGCATTCAGCACCCGTTTATTGCGAAACGGCAAAACAGAGAAATTTTTCTTTAGATCGAACGGTTTCGGTTGAACCAGGTAGTCCCGGATTTCCGCAAGCGGTGATGTTTCATCCAGATTTTCCGCAGCCTTAACCCTGTATATTGAGAAATCACGGGCTTTATAACCTGTATAGTAAAGCTCGCCATCAGGTCCCGGTGAAGGGCAGAAGGCGCCTCCGTAAACATCAGTAATTCTTCTTGCTTTGCCGCTTTCCAGATCAAGGGTATAAATGTTGAAAATACCGGAAGCGTCAGAGGAATATACTATTCCTTTGCCATCGGGCGTGAATTTCGGATCGCGTTCATCGGATCGGGTACCGAGAAGAATCTTGAAATCAGTACCTTTTGCAAATGAGGTGGAATCGGAAAATCCTTTTGTGGAATCGGCGATATCCCACCGGTAACGGTATGACTTGCTTCCGAGATCGATAAGAGCTATGTCACGGTCGAAGTCCTGTTTAAAAATACTGAAGAGTATTTTCGATCCATCCGGAGAGAAAGAAGGCGCGTAAAACTGAGTCCCGTCATGGGTCGAGGTAAGGAACCGGTGTCCGGTGCCGTCTGCCCCAATGACTGCAAGCGAGTTATTGCCGCCTTCGTTGCGGACGAAAACTATCAGGCTGTCGCCGGGAGAAAATTCCGGATCACGGGCGCGCATATTTTTGGAAAGCCTCTGCTCTGAATTATCATCGAGGTCATAGGTGAATATATCATAGTAACGTGATCCTGGCGCAGGCCTCCTGACATACAGCAGTTTTTTTGAATCATGAGACCATGAAAACCGCTGATCGACATTTTTTACAACAGCCCTGCTCTTCCCGGTTGAAAGGTCCTTAAACATAAGGTCGGTGATTGCATAATCCCTGCCACGGTTGGAAAGCCATGCAAGGTATCTGCCATCAGGCGAAACAACCGGAAAGAAATCTGTAGAGCCTTCATCTGCGATTTTATCGCCCACGACGAATGTGCGGTCTTTGAAAGGCTGATAACGGCTTTTCAGCGTTTCCTGCCAGTCTTCATATACTTTTTGCGGTTTAACCCCGAGAACCTTTTCCATAACAGGATTGAAATCCATGATATTTTTGGTGTTGTTGAGCTTAACCACCTTTTCGTAGCCATATTTATCCTTAAGATATCTGACCATGGAATAACCCTGATTATATACCATTTCCGCATTCATGCCATCTTTTCCGGAAAGCACGGTCATGTCGTCAAGGCTGAGGAGGGAATTTTCATACCATGCGCTGCGGAGAACCATTTCACGGTGTGTGTCCCAGCACTCGTCGCCGTAAGATTCTGCACCCACCTGCGCGCTTCCTTCGACAAACCAGAGCGGCTGAGAAAGGTGATAGAGCGCAAGAGAGATATCGAAATCCGGGTTTTTGTTGTACTTTGCGGCATTAAGGAGTACGAAATTTATCGGTCCTTTCGACGCTTTCTTCAGAGCAATCATGTGCGTCATTTCATGAACGAACACATTCCGCAGCCAGTTCGACTGCCCCCTGAGTTCAAAATCCATTGATGTCGCATAGATGGTTATCGTATTCTGGAAATACATAGCATACCCGTTGGCATAATCTGCTTCATCGGTTACAATGCAGGTCACACGCGGGTCGCTGTTGAAAGAATGGTACCGGGCCATCAGTTTTTCGTAGATTTCATCGCAGAATTTGGCAATCTCTCCGGCGGTGAAAGAGCATTCATCCTCATAGACGATTGTATAATATTTTGTATTGATCTGATTTGCCGCAGCCGCCCGGTATGGAGATACCAAGAAAAAGGCAATCGCCAGTAAGAATACGAAAGATGAATAACAAGTAAAAGAATGCGGCGCCTTTTTTATTAATTTCATACAATCTCCCGTCAATTTCTATAAGAACTCTCGAATATCTTTCATATTATCTCTTCATACATGCCACATAGTGCAAATCACCTTTATCCTCAAAAACCTGTTCCACTTTACTGCATTCAGCGCTCGCCTCCGGGCATCGTGTATGGAAAGGACAGCCGGAAGGTACCGCGGCTGGAGAAGGCACATCACCGGCGAGAAAAATCCTTTTTTTACTCAGCTTTGGGTCCGGAATGGGAACCGCTGACATGAGAGCCTTTGTATAGGGATGAAGGGGATTCTCGTACAGTATTGTCGAGTCCGCTATTTCAACTATCCTGCCGAGATACATAACCGCAACCCTGTTGGAAATATGCCTTACCACACTCAGATCATGAGCGATGAACAAATAGGTCAGATTCAGCTCTTCCTGGAGATTTTGAAGCAGGTTGATGATCTGCGCCTGGATAGATACATCGAGGGCGCTTACCGGCTCGTCGGCGACAATAAATTCAGGCGATACCGCCAATGCCCGTGCTATCCCGATACGCTGACGCTGCCCTCCGGAAAATTCATGGGGATACAGATTGGCATGACGAGGAGCCAGCCCGACCATATCGAGAAGCTGCCCAACACGCTCCTTCACTCCTTTTCCACTGGCGAGCTTGTGCACATTCAATATCTCGGAAAGCATCGTACCCACAGTCATCCGGGGGTTTAAAGAGCTGAACGGATCCTGGAAGATAATTTGCATTCTCCTGCGCAGGACACGCAGGTCATGACGATCTGCTGAGGTAACCTCCTGATTGTCAAAGTAGACTTTCCCTTCCGTGGGCTCTATAAGACGCAGGATCAGCCGGCCGGTTGTGGTTTTTCCGCATCCGCTTTCCCCGACAAGCCCAAGAGTCTCTCCCTTCCGTATATCGAAGGAAACGCCGTCCACCGCTTTGACATTTCCCGCCACACGGGAGAATAATCCCTTTTTAATAGGATAATATTTCTTCAAACCTTCTGTTCGAAGGATCACTTCATGCTTTTTGACTGATTCTTCCACTTCTTACCTGATCGCTATGAAAACATCGTGCTCTATGGTTGGTTTCAACTTCTTCAAGTTCGGGATTTTTTTCCATACAGATTTCTGTCGCCAGCGGACACCGTGGATTGAACGGACATCCGGCGGGCAGGTCTGCCGGGTCTGGAACTGTTCCTTTAATAACCGCAAGACGCCGGTGAATATCATCCAGCCGAGGCACAGAATCAATAAGCCCCTGGGTATAGGGATGTCCGGGATTATCAAAAACGGCGAGAGTCATACCCTCTCCCACAATATGCCCGGCGTACATGACAATCATCCGTTCGGCAGATTCAGCTACCACTCCGAGATCATGAGTAATGAGGAGTATAGCCATGCCAAGTTCGTCCTTGAGTTTCCAGAGCAGGTCCATTATCTGCGCCTGAATTGTCACATC
>JBAYHX010000111.1:0-8911 GCA_041665965.1 Candidatus Latescibacterota bacterium | reverse complement strand
GGTTTAACGCCATAGTATCTTCTCTTCTCCTGAAATAAAATTCCCCCAAACAAGTTTTTTCTATCTCTTTACTCCTTTTTCTCCATCTCTGCTTTACGGAAATACTCTTCCGCTAAACTAAAATATATACTGCCATACAACAAGAAAATAATATCCAAAATTATAAGAGTAACCATTCCTTTCCGTATTTTTTGCGAAAAATCGTCTTCACGATTTTCATTTGGGTGTTGACAGCAGTTGAATTTTCCCTGAATGTTTTGTAAATTATACAAATTATCTCCACCTGAACGAGTTTTTCAGGTTCAGACATCGACAATAAAAATCAGAGAAACATCGAGGAAGCATTATCACGGATTTCGAGATCAATTATCTTTTATTATGTGAAACCATTATCATCAGGGAGGTATGCATTTCATGAAAATCGATCTTTTCGGTATGAATATTCTTGTTACCGGTGCCAGCGGAGGCATCGGGAAATGTATAGCGCAGGACCTCGCATCTTTCGGCGCGAAGGTCGCCATTCATTATAACCGTAATTCAGCCCAGGCAGAATCGCTCGCAAAGGAAATTGGCGGCGGTGCGCAGGCGTTTCAGGCGGACTTGTCAAAACCTGAAGAATGCTTCCGGCTGTTCGTTGACGTCCTCAATGCGTTTGAAACAATCGATGTGCTGGTAAATAACGCGGGAATGATCATGAATTCACCGCTCGATATGCCGGCAGACGAATGGCTCGCCAACTGGAACAGAACGGTCATGGTCAATCTCACATCCGCGGGAATCCTCACCCGCTGCGCGGTAAACCATTTCATCACAAGGGATGGCGGGCGCATCATCAACATCGCCTCCCGCGCCGCGTTCCGAGGAGACACACCGGAATACCTGGCCTACGCCGCAGCAAAATCGGGCATGGTCGCCATGAGCCGTTCCATTGCCCGCGCATTCGGAAAACAGGGAGTAAAGTCTTTCATAGTGGCGCCCGGTTTTGTCCGTACCGAGATAAACCGCCCGTTTATAGAAGAGTATGGCGAGAACTTCCTGATAAAAGACCTCTCTCTCAGCACGCTTACCGAGCCCGAAGATGTCTCCCCCACTGTCGTATTCCTTGCAAGCGGACTTATGGATCATGCAACAGGCTGTTCCATCGATATAAATGCGGGAAGTTATGTGCGGTAAAGAAGGAGATAGAAGACAGGAGTCTGGATTCAGAATAAAAGCTTGATTGCCGCTTTGCAGGGCAATGATATCGTTCCTGCAATGCTGGTAACCCTAAGGCACATCGTAAGCTGACAGATTCTCACGGAATTTTCAATCAGGAGATGGAAGAATCCGCTTGAATTTCCCTCTCCGTTTTGTATACTTTACGGTTGATTACTGTATTTTTGCAGTACAAGTTTTGTAATCCGATCCGGATTTTCTTATACGGAGCAGAAGAAGCATTGGTTTTTTCATCGGCAGCTCGTGTCAAATGGCTGCCTTTCAGAGTGGAGGATATATGCATAAATTATCCCGACGAACGATTTTGAAAACCGGCTTGACAACCCTTGCCTCAGCTGCCGTAGTGCCGGAAAATATTTTTGCCGCTCCAAAATCTCCCGGGGAAACGAGAGCTCTCTTCCTGGTCGGAGACTACTGGCATAACGGTGTAGCCCAAGAAATCCATTGGCGGAGGATCCTTGAACCGACCGGCTGGAAACTCCTTTTTGCCCAGTCCAGCCAGTTTGTTACACCCGAGGCGCTGAAACAAGCCGACCTTTTTGTCGTGGCGCGGTATTCAGGGGATGATTCTCTTGGATATGTTCCTGAAGGTGTAATCGAGAAGAGGCCGGCTGGCGCACCTTTCATGACCGACGAGCAGGAAAATGCTATTGTTGCCAATGTCCGACGTGGAATGGGGCTGCTCTCCATGCACTGTTCCACATGGAATCCGGATAACAAGAAATATATGGAACTGGTTGGTATAAAAAAACCGTTGATGCACGGTCCTGTGCAGCATGTAAAAATTCACGACATAAATCAGAACCATCCGATCAGTCAGGGACTCAAGGATTTCGATATACCGTTGGACGAAAATTTCGGGGCGGAACTTGCTGATAATGGCGTCACCCTCCTCTATAAATCAACCGGCCAGCAGGACAAACGAACGGATAATGCCGCCTGGTGCCGTGAGGAAAGAAAAGGAAGGGTAGTTGCACTCCTCTTTGGTCACGAACCCCAGCCTTTCCAGGTGACTGAAGTCAAATATCTTATGTGGCGTTCAGCCCATTGGGCGATGAGGCGTGAAATTCCTCCCGCAGAATATAAAGAAGGCTATTAACGAAAGGAACCGTATAGCTATTCATGGGAAAAATGTAATAAAGTGCTCATTTACAAAGCATGTTATTGCTTAAAAAATGGGAGGTAAAATGGAAGAGATGAAATACTGCAGAGGCGATCATTCCGGGCATTTATGCATTCTGGCCAGTGTGGGCAGATTCGACGAGATCAAGGAAATGGCCGGACATCCACAATTCATATGTTTTAATTGCGGTCGTGTTGCCGACTGCGAAAAATATCTCTGCAATCCCATGCCCTTGAAAGAGTAACTGGTATTACCAGTCTAAAACAAATACTCAATTTTTCCATACAGGAATAAAACCGCGGGAGAAAACAGCGCCCGCGGTTTTTGTATAATAGACGAGTTCAATTTATTCCGGAGCGTGACGAGTTCGCAGGGAAAGATTCAGGTGATCCTACGCATAAAAAGCCACATATACAGAAAGACAAAAACAATTCCTCACCAACAAGCATATACTATACTGGTCTTTGATTCTCCCGGTTATTGTTTTTGCTGAATAAGTCGCATCACCTCATTTTCTTCTCTGGCTGCAGCTTCATTATTACCAAGATTTTTATAAATATATGCCAGATTTTTATGAGCTTCAACAAGATCGGGTTTAAGTTTTATCGCGTCATTATAATGAGTTATTGCCTCGTCATACTTTTTTTGCTTTACAAGAACATTTCCCAGATAATAGTGAGCTTCCGCAAAATTGGGATTAAGCCGTAATTCTTCCTTGAAAAAGGTTAACGCCTCATCAGTCTTACCTTCGTCATTGAGAATGATTCCGATATTGTAGTGCATTCCGGCGAGGCTCGGATTGCGCTTCAACGCTTCGTTATAATACCAGAGAGCTTTATCATAATTGCCGTTCTTATGCCAGTGTACCCCAATGTCTCTGAGCAGTTTATAGTTGCCGGGATTGAGTTTCAACGCCTCATTATAATGTATGAGCGCTTCGTCTGCCCTGCCCTGTACATCGTATGCGATTGCAATATTATGGTGAGCTTTTTCAAAATTCGGGCTGATCTCCAGGGCTTTCCGGAAATATACGATCGCTTCATCGATCTTCCCCTGGTCGAAGAGAATACTCCCGACATTGCTGCATGCTTCGGGCTGGCCAGGATCGATTCTCAGCGCTTCCTTGTAATGATGAAGCCCTTCCTCGATATTCCCGTGCGCGCATAAATAAAGCCCGAGATTGTTATGCGCCAGAGAGTTATCTGTGGTAACCGCAAGCGCATGGGTCAGAAGCGTATAACTGTCTTTCCAGTAGCGTACCTGAATCCAAGCGAGGCTTCCATAGAGCAAAACAACCGCACTCATCAGAATGGGTAAAATGAGTTTCCTCCGGCTCCAGCAATTAAAGCTCCCGGAAATTCCCCAGACACCCATGACGAAGAGTCCGATAATGGGCAGATAGGTAAATCTGTCGGCCATCCGCTGTTCGCCGGCCTGAAAAATTCCTATCACCGGCAGAAGGGTGACAAGATACCAGAGCCATCCGAAGGATAAATACGAAAACCGCCGCGAAAACCGAATGACAAGCGCGGTGATACCCACAAGCACGAGAAATGCGCAGGCTGTTTCCCCGAGAGGGATTTCACCGCTCCGGTGAGGGTAGAAAACGGCGAGGTGCTGCGGAACGATCGTTTTCCATACATAGAGCACATACGATATGATCGATTCCTGAATCCGCTGCGACAGGGGATAATTCTCGACCGATAGTAACGCATTGTCTCTGTGTGCAACGACAAAAGTAATAGCCGATGCTGCCGCCGAAATCAGGAAAAAGGGGATTTTTTCGATAAGGACACGGCGATTTGTTACCTTCGCAGCACTCATGCCTTTCGAATTCTGTGAAGAAACCTTCCAGAAACCGTGCAGTCTGCACAGGGGCCAGTAATCCACCAGCAGAAGGATGAACGGGAATGTGATGACCATCGGTTTCGACATGATGCCAAGGCAGAACAACGCCAGAGTCAAAACATATTTACCCAAAGAAAGGCGTTCCGTATACTTCACATACGTGTATAATGCTCCCAGCATAAAGAATATGCTGAGGACATCCTTGCGTTCCGTTATCCAGGCGACCGATTCGACATGAAGGGGATGGAGGGCAAAGAGAGCGGCGACAAAAGCGCTCCGCCAGACATATCCGGTCAGTTTCCTGAAGAGCGCAAACAACAGGAGGGTGTTAAGAATATGAAAGAAAACATTGGTGAGATGGAACGCTCCCGGATTCAAACCGAACAATTTCAGATCGGCGAGAAAAGAAAGCCATGTCACCGGTATCCAGAGCCCTGCGCCCTGTGTCGCGGTGAAAGAGCTGATTACGCTTTTGAGATTCAATCCGCCAAGAATAGTATAATTTTCATAAACATATTTGTTATCGTCGATATTGATAAAGTCAAAATTATACACCTGTCCATAGACAGCGACTGTTGCAAGAACAAGCGCCAGAATTATGCCGATAGTCCTGAAATCGAAACTATTTTTTGCAGGAACTATTTTTTTCATGGGAATATTTTGAGATTACCGGTTGACATTAATCGAAGGTTTCATTTGGTAAAATGAAATAATCCACACCCGAAATCCGAGGTTTCAAGTATCCTGCTATCGATGTTTTCGATAAACCGAACATCATCCGTTATTCCGGAAAGCTCGACCAGTTTCAAACCTTCGAAATAATCGAGCACCTGTTCCGGTGAATGAATCCGGTGCCCGTTGAAACAGAGCCGCGGTTTCCCGACTGGCATGGCGAAATAGAGGTTCCCGTCTTTTGCAAGAACGCGCGCAAGCTCCCTGCATCCCTTCTCGGTGCCGTGGGGATCGAGGGGGTCGCCGTACCGCCCTAGCCCGATATGCTCGACGACATGAAGGCACGACAGCGACCGAACGGAATCATTTTCGTACGGGAGGGAAAGGATGCTCCCCTCTTTCGATGTGAAATTGGCGAGCCGCGCCACAAGCGGCCTGATATCGATAAACGTCACATCGGTGATTGCGGTGAGAAATCCCACAAGGTCGATCCGCGAACCGACATCGACATGGGACGCCGCACCCGATTTCAGCACTTTTTTGAACGCCCAGATATCCTGATAGAAATAGTGCGTATCGAACGAGGTGGTTTTCGTTTTGTCGTGGAGAAGGGGATATGCATCGCGGATTCTTATCTTCTCGGCGCCTTCCATACGGGAATAGCGGAACCAGTCTCTGAAATACGACAGGTACCGCGGCCCGGCGGTAATAAATTCCACCGGATCGAGAAAAGGCCGTATCCAACGGTAGAAGAAATACGCGCTATTTTTCCAACTGCTCTCAAATTTCCTCATGCAGCCTCATATATCTGAAAAAATACGTGTCCGGAAGGGTTTTGGTAAAAATACGCCTATTTAGGAATTTATCAAATAAAAAACTCTGAATAAATTACCCCGGAGAAAATTCCGAGGTATCAAAATCAGCCCCCTAAATCCCCTGATGGGAGACTTCAATACATTGCCATTCAGAAAGATGCGCTTCGCTTTCCCAAAGATGCGCTTCGCTTGCAGCTTTTATGCCCCCCCGCCGGGGGGTCTGGTGGGCTGCATTACAGAAATAGAAGCCCACATATCCAATCCTCGCAAGCTGCGAGGTATTCTTTCTAATGAATTATCAGAACGTATGACTCAATAAAACAAGGGTTTACAGCGCATCGCCGTAAACCCTTAATTTTTGGTGGTGGGGGATGGATTCGAACCATCGAAAGCTGAGCTGACAGATTTACAGTCTGTTCCCTTTGGCCGCTCGGGAACCCCACCAAATTATCGGATTGAAAATATACTACTCATCCTTCTTGGAAGCAAGTCTCATTTTTCTTTCCTGAAATTTCTCGTCGCTCGCACCGAATATCATGTACATGCTTGGCACAACGACAAGGGTCAGGATCGTGGCGAATGTGAGACCGTAGATGATGACAATCGCCATAGGCGCCCACCACTGGGAGGATGACCCTCCCGCGACAAATTTGAATGTGTGGACATCCAGCGCCCAGCCCGCGGCGAGCGGGATGAGACCCACCACAGTGACCAGCGCGGTGAGAATCACCGGGCGGAAACGGGTTTTGCCCGCTTCGATCACCGCCTCATATTTGGTTCTCCCCCACAAGCGAAGCTTTTCGGTATAATCGAGGAGAACGATGGCGTTATTGACAACCACGCCTGCAAGGCTGATGACTCCGATTCCGGTCATGATGATCCCGAAAGGCAGACCGGCAATGATGAGCCCCCAGAGAGCGCCGATGGTCGAGAGGAAAACGCTCGACATGATGATGATCGTGATGATCATGGAATCGAACTGGGTGACAATCACCATTGCTATGAGAAAGATCGCCACCATAAGCGCCTTCATGAGAAAGATTGCCGCTTTCTGCTGTTCCTCGTCCTGACCCCGGTACGATAGATTATATCCCGAAGGGAGCTGATGATTCTTCAGGAGTTTTTTGACATCGGTCAATACATCGTTGGCAAGACGGCCCTGGTTCGTCCCGGTGATGGCAACCACCCGTTTCAAATCTGCGCGGCGTATTGTGCCGAATCCCGCGGATGTCCCGAAACTCGCCACACTGGAAAGCGGGATCTGATGTCCATCCTTGAAGACGAAGATACGGTTCAGATCGTTAAGAGCAAGGCGATATTCTTCCGCAAAACGCACGGTGATATCGTACTCGTCCTCATCCACCCGGAAATCTCCGGCGTCGAAACCGTTGATCGCATTGCGGACCGCCAGAGCGATATCTTTTGTGGAAAGCCCGAGAACCGCCGCTTTCTCCCGGTCGACCTTTACCATGATTTCAGGTTTCGAACTCACGAAGTCATCTTTGAGATTTACAAGACCCGGAACATCCCGAATCTTGATCCTGATATTTTTGGCGAACTCACCGAGTTTGATGTAATCATCCCCGGAAATCTGGATTTCCACCGGCTCTCCCACAGGAGGACCGCCCTCATCCTTCGCCAGTTTGACATCGGCGCCGGTGATATACTTTATCTTATCAACCGATTCGTTGAATGTCTTGAGCGAGGGCTGGGAACGTTTGTCGAAATCGGCGAAATCCATGTAAATTCGCCCTTCGTTCTCGGTATTGCCGCCGGCGCTGAGACCATTGGAAGCAGCGGAAACTCCCACATTGGTCAGCGTGCTGGCAAGATCCGGGAAAGTCTTGGCAGTCTTTTCGAGCTGACGAGCCAAAGCATCAGTTGCTTCCACCCGCTGGCCCGCAGGGGCTTTGATTTCGATCCACATTGCGTCCGGGTCAGTCTGCGGGAAGAACTCCAATCCTTTTCCGACCGCTGCATACAGCGCGATGGTCAGAAAGAGGGTGAAAAAAGAGAGCGCCAGTGTTGCCCTGGGTTTTCCGGTCGCGAACCGGAGCAGCCGCTCATAATGATGAATGACCACTCCATAGAAGAAACCCGATCCGGAGGTGAAACGTTCCATATCCTCCTTTTTCACCTTCATATACAGAGCGCAGAGCACCGGATTGATGACCAGCCCCACAAAAAGCGAAGCAGACAGGGTCACAATCACCGTGATGGGAAGATACTTCATGAAGTCTCCCATTATGCCCGGCCAGAATAACATGGGCGCGAACGCCGCAAGTGTGGTGAGCGTCGAAGAGGTAACCGCCCCCGCCACTTCATCGGTGGCGTCGATTGCCGCCCGGAAGGCATTTTTGCCCATGTTGCGGTGACGGTAGATATTTTCCACGATGACGATGGCGTTATCCACAAGCATACCGAGCGCCATGATCAAGCTGAAGAGCACGATGAAATTCATCGTTATGCCCATCATCTGGAGGACAATGAAACTGATAAGCATGCTCAGCGGGATGGCGACTGCGATAAACAGGGAGTTGGTGACACCGAGAAAGAGAAAAATACAGAGCACCACGAGCACGAAACCGTTTATGATATTGTTTTCCAGATCCCAGAGCATGGATTTGATGAACTTGGAAAAATCACCCTGGATCGTGACATGGGTTCCTCTCGGGAATCCGGCCTCGTTTTCCTTGATGATCTTTTTGACCTCGTCGGTGATACGGATGATATTTTCGCCCGTACGCTTGGTCACCCCGATCGTGATGGAGGGTTGACCGTTGAGCCGGGAGATGGTTTCCGTGTCCTTGAACCCGTATTCCACATCCGCGACATCCCGAAGATACACCAGCCCCTTATCCGTAGCGGTGATCACAAGCCCGCTGAATTTATACGGATCCTTGAGTTCTCCAGGAACCCGGACGGTATATGAATAGTCGCCGATATCCATGGTTCCGCCCGGAATGGTCACATGCTCCGACTGAATGGTCTTGGTAACGTCATCCAGACCCAGGCCGTACTGTTTGAGCCGGGCGGGGTCTACTTTGATCTTGACTTCCCGTTCCAGCGCACCGGTAACCTTTGCCTCGAGAACTCCGGAAATGGTTTCGAAACGGTCGGAAAGGTTTTTCGCCACATCCCTGAGTTTCACCAGATCATAATCCGCGGTAAGGATGACGTTGATAATCGGCATATTCTCGAAGTTTATCTCGGTGACCTCCGGATCGTCCATATCCTG